>DASQMQ010000373.1:0-3300 GCA_035645455.1 Pseudonocardia sp. | reverse complement strand
CCGGCGAGGTCGGGCACGTCCCAATGGACGGGTTCCACCTGGCCGATGTGGCGCTGCGGGCGCTGGGCCGGCTGGACGCCAAGGGCGCCCCGGACACCTTCGACGCCGGCGGCTACCTGGCGCTGCTGCGCCGGCTGCGCCGCCCGGACCCGGCCGACGACGTGATCTACGCCCCGGCCTTCGAGCGCGACCTGGAGCAGCCGCTGGCCGGGGCGATCGCGCTGCCGCGGGCGGTCGGGCTGGTCCTCACCGAGGGCAACTACCTGCTGCTCGACCACGGCCGCTGGCCGCAGGTCCGGGCCGAGCTGGACCAGGTGTGGTTCTGCGACCCCGACCCGGACCTGCGGATGGACCGGCTGGTCGCCCGGCACGTGGCGTTCGGCAAGCCGCCCGAGGCCGCGCGGGCGTGGGTGCAGGCCGTCGACGTGCCCAACGCCGAGGCCGTCGACCGCACCCGCCACCGCGCCGACCTGGTCGTCCCCGGCCCCGTCCTGGACGCCGCCGGTCGTGCGTGAGTTTCCTGCCCAGAGCCATGAAACTCACGCACGAGGTCAGAGGGTGGACTCGGCGTAGACCGCCATCGCGTCGCGCAGGTACGCCGAGAGCCCGGCGCCGGCCCGGTCGATGGTGGCGGTGAACCGCTCGTCGTCGACGTAGAGGCGGCCCAGCCCGATGTAGGCGTCCCGGCCCGGGGTCCAGAAGTGGCACACCCAGGCGTGGTGGCGGGCGATGACCGCCTGCACCTCGGGGTCGTCGACCGGCCGGCCGGCGACCATCAGCGCGGCCGCGTCCCGGTGGATCGCGTCGCCCTCCCCGGCGATGCCGCGGGCCCGGTCGTCGTCCCAGCCCGCGGCCCGGCGTTGGGACTCCACCGCGACCTCGCCGTAGCGCTCGCGGGCCTGCTCGGCGTAGGGGTCGTCACGGAACCCGTCGAACAGCTTCTCGGCGGCCATCGGTGGCCCTCCGTTCTCTCGTTCCTCGATGGTGCCGGCCACGGTCCGGGCCAGCCTGCGCAGTCGTTCGGCCTCGCCGAGCAGCCGGCGGTGGTGCCGGCGCAGTGCGGCCACCTCGTCGGTCTCCCCGGCCAGCACGGCCTGGATGTCGTCGAGCCCGAGGCCGAGCTCGCGCAGCACCAGGATGTGCTGGAGCCGGAGCAGCTGCGGCCGCTCGTAGTAGCGGATGCCGCCGCTCCCGGTGCGGGCGGGCGGCAACAGACCGACGTGGTCGTAGTGCCTCAGCGTGCGGGAACTGACCCGGGACATCCGGGCCACCTCGGCCGTCGACCAGCGCATGCGTCCACGGTAGGAGTTGACGCAGCGTCAACCGCAACCCCGGCGCTCAGCCGGGAGCGGTGCCGCCGGTCAGCAGCTCGGCCATCCGGGTGCGCAGCGCGGTGGCCGCGGAGTACGGCCGGACCAGCACGGTCAGCTCGGTGAGCAGCCCGTCCCCGCGCAGCCCGTCCCCGCGCAGGATGTCCCCGCGCAGGATGTCCACGCCCTGCAGGTCCCGGTCGCCCACCCGGCAGGCGAACTCGAGCACGTGGCCGTGCTCGCCGGCGTACTCGGCGGTGTAGCGGAAGTCCTCGAACACGACCGTCACCGCGCGCAGGATCCGGCGCAGCGCTTCCCGGCCGGCGTAGGGCGCGTGCACGACCGGGGAGTGGAACACGGCGTCGGGGGCGAACAGGTCCGCGGCCGCGTCGGGATCCCCCGACTCGACGGCGGCGCGGAAGGCGGCGGCGCTCATGGGTGGCATCACACCACGGACCCGGCCCGCCGCCGGCCGTCAGGAGACCGCCGCGGGGTCCGGTGCCTGCGCCCCGACCGCGGCCGGTGGCACCGCCTCGGCGAGCAGCTCGTAGGAGCGCAGCCGGTCGGCGCCGTCGTGGGTGCTGGTGACCACCATCAGCTCGGCGCAGCCGGTCCGCTCGACCAGCTCGTGCACCCCGTCGCGGACGGTGCCCGGCGAGCCGATGATCTGCCCGGCCAGCCGGTCCTCGACGAACTGCCGCTCCAGCGCGGTGTAGGGGTGGGCCGCGGCCTGCTCCGGCGTCGGCACCGGGCCCGGGTCGCCCTGGCGCAGCCGCAGGAACTGCAGCGCCCCGGACAGGGCCAGCCGTCGGGCCTCCTCGTCGGTCGGCGCGGCCAGCACCGACGCGGCGACCATCGGGTACGGGTGCTCCAGCACCGCGGAGGGCCGGAAGGACTCCCGGTACAACGCCAGCGCGGGCAGCGTGTTCTCCGCGGAGAAGTGGTGGGCGAACGCGAACGGCAGCCCGAGCAGCCCGGCCACCTGCGCGCTGTACCCGCTCGACCCGAGCAGCCACATCGCCGGGGCGTTCCCGGCGGCCGGCACCGCGAGCACCGGCCCGTCCCCGCGGAAGTACGCGGCCAGCTCGGTCAGCTGCTCGGGGAAGTCGTCGGCGCCCAGCGGGTCGGTGCCCCGGCGCAGGGCCCGGGCGGTCCGCGGGTCGGTGCCCGGGGCCCGGCCGATGCCCAGGTCGATCCGGCCGGGGTGCAGCGCCTCCAGCGTGCCGAACTGCTCGGCGATCACCAGCGGCTGGTGGTTGGGCAGCATCACCCCGCCCGAGCCGACCCGGATCCGCGAGGTGGCCGCGGCCAGGTGCGCGATCAGCACCGCGGGCGAGGAGCTGGCGATGCCCGGCATGCCGTGGTGCTCGGCCACCCAGTAGCGCCGGAAGCCCAGCTCCTCGGCCCGGCGGACCAGCGCGGTGCTGGTCTGCAGGGCCTCGGTCGCCGACGAGCCGGCTCCGATCGGGGCGAGGTCGAGCACGGACAACGGCACGGACAACGGCACGGACAACGGCACGGTCGACAGATCCACCACGCCCCGTACAACCACCGGGCCCGGGACCCTCTTCCCGGCGGCAGCGGACGGTGATCTCCCCACCTTAGGGTCAGGCCCGTTGCGCTCACCGGTCGCGCCCGGACGGGTGGGAGGGCGTGGTTCGGCGGGCTCAGCCGGCACCGGTGGGAGAACCTGCAGAGGTGCCCGAAGCCCATCCCGCAGTGCGTCCGGACCGGTCCGCCGCCGGCGCCACCGCGGCGGGCACCGGTGCCGCGGGGGACGGGCGGTCGCGCGAGCCGGCCCTGGCGACCCTGATCGACCTGCCGCGGCGGCGCAGTGCGGTGCTGGCCCTGCTCGCTCTCCCGCCCCTCCCGGAACCCGACGACCGGCCGACGGGCGCCGCCGTCGGGCCGTCGGACGTCGACGGTGTGCGCACCCCGCTCGACAGCGGGGCCGGGTCCACCGACGCCACCCCGGCCGAGCCCGCTGCCG
>DASQMQ010000372.1:0-10769 GCA_035645455.1 Pseudonocardia sp. | reverse complement strand
ACCCGTGGCCGGTCGGCTAACGCGGGCAGGCCGCGCAGTACGGCGGCGGCGTCGTCGGGTGTGGTGGGGGCGTGCAGGACCAGTGCGAGCACCGCGGTGGCGCGGTGCTCGGCGTTGAGGTCGGCGGGCAGGTTCCATTGCGGGTTGGGGTTGCGCAGGGCGTCGTGCTCCCACCGCCGCCGTTCCAGCGCGACCAGCTCGGTGGCGATGGCGTCGATCCCGGCGGTGCGCAGGGCGTCGATCCGGGCGCGGGAGCCGGCCCGGGCGGCGAGGACGGCGCGGGCCTCGGTGACGACCATGGGCTCACCGTCGATCCCGACCGGGCGGGCGTCGATATCGGACACCGCCGGTGGGTCCAGCCCCAGGGCGGTGGCGGCGGCGCGGGCGGCCTGGACGAACCAGCGTCGGCGGTCCCCCGCGGCGCCGGTCGCGGTCAGCGCGGTGTGCGGCCAGCGCCGTCTGACGTGGTTGTCCGGGTGGTGGGTGAGCCAGTGCTGGTAGGCGTCGCCGTCGCGAACCACCAGCAGCACCTTCACCCGGTGGGCGGGTCGGGCGCTGTTGTGGGTGGTGGCGTGCTGGATCAGGCCGGGGACGCCGGGTTCGGTGTCGGCGTCGTCGACCACGATCAGCGTGGGCTCCGCGCAGGCCACGACGGGATCGAACACCTGCCCGGTTCGTCCCGGGGCGCACCGCCCGGCGGCCCAGCCCTGGGCGGTGAGCTCGGCAGCGGCCTCGACGGCCAGGCGTGTCTTGCCCACCCCCGACGGGCCGGACAGGATCCGCACCGGCCCCGCCGCGGCGTCGCGGCACCACCCCAGCAGGGCGGTCTTCTCCGCCCTGCGCCCCTGCAAGGGGAGCAGGGCCTGCCGCGGGTCGAGCAGGGTGGCCAGGCTCTGCTCGCCCGGAGCCAGCTCGACCCGGTCCAGCGGGTCGAGCACGGCCGCCCGGATGCGCCGCCGCTGCGCCGCCAACGCCGCCCGCTCAGCACCCGCGGCCCCGAGCAGGGACGACACGACCCACACCACCACTGCCGCCAGCACCCCCGGTGCGGCCCAGCCCGGCGCCGCCCAGCCCGGCGCCCACAACACAGCCGAGCCGGCGGCCACGACCGCGCCGATCAGCAGCGCCGGCCCGAGATGGCGGGGCGCCGGGTTGGCGTAGCGGGCCAGGCCCGTGACCCGCGCCGCCAGCGGATCGAGCTGCGGCAGCGGCGGCAGGCTCGTCGCGGCCGTGTACTGGTGGAAGTGCGGCGAGTTGTAGCTGACCGCAATGCCCTCACCCGCCCGCACATCGGTGAGCGCCACCACCGGGCCCCGCTGCGACGAGGTCCTGGGCGACGGGAGTGATCGGGTGCCCTGCGGGGACGCGGCAGACGCGGGCTGGGCTGCCGCCGCTAAGGGACCTGCCGGCCCCCCTGCTCCCCCGCACGGACATCGCCGATGTCGATCCCGCCGGTGAACCGGCCCCGCTCCAGGGTCAACCCGTCACCGGTCGAGGTCACCGAACGGATCCGCAGGAACTCCGCCTGCACATCGCGCAGCGCGACCCCCACCACCCCGGCAGCGTCCGGAGCGTCGGCGGCCACGGCGTCGGTCACCCGCTGGGCCGCGACCAACACCTCGTCGTCGGTGGCGCCGTCGGTGTCGGCGAGGTCCTCCTGCAACGCCGCCCGCTGCGCCTCGGAGTCCGGCTTGCGCTCCACCCCCGACACGTCCACCCGACGCCGGGCGAGCAGGCCCTTCAGCCCCGCATAGGCCTCCCTGATCGCCGTGGTCGCGGTCTCGGTCAACCCCGCCGACGCCCCCAGTGCCACCGCTGTGACGATCAACGTCACCGGATCCACAACGACCTCCCCGCCACGTCATCCCTCCGGGTGAAGCAGGCACCAAGAGTCACCACCGTCCGACCCACGCGCCAGCCCCCGAACGTGTCAACGACACCGCGCACCGAGCCACACAGCGACGCCCAGCCAGTGAGTCCACCCCGGACGATGGGCGCGAGGCGAACAGCACCGGGTTCACAGCCAGTCAGCGCCGGCGGACGCCCTCTCGAACGCGCCCCGCAGCACGAAGCGCACGTGCGGGATGGTCGCGGCAGTCGAGGGCCGGCACAGGTGTTGTGGGCGGCATTGCCGAGAACGTGCTGGTCAAGATGGTGGGCGCGGCAGGGTTCGAACCTGCGACCGCTCGGGTGTAAGCCGAGTGCTCTCCCGCTGAGCTACGCGCCCGGTGCTCGACCGCCGGTCGGCGGTTCCGGGTCAGACCGCGGACAGCGCCGCCACCGCGCGGCGCCAACCGTCCTGGTCGCGGGCCTCACCGATCTCGTTGACCTCGGCGAACCGCACGATCCCGGCCCGGTCCACGAGGAAGGTACCGCGTCGGGCGAACCCCGCGGCGTCGTTGAACACCCCGTAGTCCGTCGCCACCCGGCCGTGCGGCCAGAAGTCGGCCAGCAGCGGAAACGCGTAGCCCTGGGCGTCGGACCAGGCCTTGAGGGTGAACGTGTGGTCGCAGGACACCGCGAGCACCTGCACGTCGTCGTTCTGGAACGAGGGCAGGTCGTCGCGCACCGCGGTGAGCTCGCCGGCGCAGATGCCGGAGAACGCGAACGGGTAGAACACGACGAGCACGCTGCGGTCGCCGCGGAACGCGGACAGGGTCACGTCCTCGCGGTCCTGGTTCTTCAGCGTGAAGTCGGGGGCTGGCGAACCCACCTCGGGGGCCACGGGTCCTCTCCGATCTGTGCTCGGGGCGCTCACCGGCGGGTCTTGGCCGCCTTGGGCGCCACCAACCGCGAACCGGCCCAGCCCTCGCTGACCGTCACGTTGGACGTCTGCGAGAGCCCGGCGGTGGGCGCGACCTCGGCGATCTCGCTGGGCTCGACGTGCCCGCTGCGCCCGGTCTTCGGGGTGAGCACCCAGATCACGCCGTTGTCGGCCAGCCCGCCGATCGTCTCCACCAGCGCGTCGAAGAGGTCCCCGTCGCCCTCGCGCCACCACATGAGCACCATGTCGATGACCTCTTCGGCGTCCTCGTCGAGGAGCTCATCGCCCACTCTCTCCTCGACGGCGTCGCGCACGACCTCGTCGACGTCGGAGTCCCAACCGATCTCCTGGACGACCATTCCCGGCTCCACGCCGAGCTTGCCCGCGATGTCGGACGAACGTCCGGCATCTTCCGCGGCGACCACCCCTGTACCTCTTTTCGTCGTAGCTCCAGCAGCGGCCCGCCCGGCCCGTCGTCGGCCGCCGGGCGCACCTGGATGCGGAATCCGAACACGTTGCACGCCGGGACGCAACCACTCGTTACGAGACTGCCCGTAGACAGGCACGATAGGGGATGAGCCCGAACGTCCGAGCCCGAGCCACGCAGGGAGACCCCTTGACCGGCCAGTCCCACGACGGCGACCGCCGCGCCACCGGCGCGGCGCCCCGGCGTGTCCACGTCATCCGCGACGGCCTCGCCGCGCACCTGCCGGACATCGACCCGGAGGAGACCGCCGAGTGGCTGGACTCCTTCGACGCGGTGCTCGACGCGGCGGGCCAGCAGCGGGCCCGCTACCTGATGCTGCGCATGCTGCAGCGCGCCCGCGAGCGCCACGTCGGCGTCCCGTCGCTGACCAGCACCGACTACGTCAACACCATCCCCACCGACCGGGAGCCGTGGTTCCCCGGCGACGAGGAGGCCGAGCGGGCCTACCGGCGCTGGGTGCGCTGGAACGCCGCGATGACCGTGCACCGCGCGCAGCGGCCGGGCATCTCGGTGGGCGGCCACATCTCCTCCTACGCCTCCTCGGCGACGCTCTACGAGGTGGGGTTCAACCACTTCTTCCGGGGCAAGGAGCACCCCAGCGGGGGTGACCAGGTCTACATCCAGGGCCACGCCTCGCCCGGCATCTACGCCCGCGCCTACCTGGAGGGCCGGCTGTCCGAGGACCGCCTCGACGGGTTCCGCCAGGAGCTCTCGCACGGCGGCCCCGGCCACGGCCTGCCCAGCTACCCGCACCCGCGGCTGATGCCGGACTTCTGGGAGTTCCCGACCGTCTCGATGGGTCTCGGCCCGATGAACGCGATCATGCAGGCCCGGTTCAACCGGTACCTGCGCGACCGGAGCTTCCTCGACGTCGGCACCGGACCGGGCGCCGAACCACACGTCTGGGCGTTTCTCGGCGACGGCGAGATGGACGAGCCGGAGTCCCGCGGGCTGATCCAGATCGCGGCGACCGACGGCCTGGACAACCTCACCTTCGTGGTGAACTGCAACCTGCAGCGCCTGGACGGGCCGGTGCGCGGCAACGGCAAGATCATCCAGGAGCTGGAGTCGTTCTTCCGCGGTGCCGGCTGGAACGTGATCAAGGTCATCTGGGGCCGGGAGTGGGACTCCCTGCTGCACGGCGACCGTGACGGCGCCCTGATCAACCTGATGAACACCACCCCGGACGGGGACTACCAGACCTACAAGGCCAACGACGGCGCGTTCGTCCGCGAGCACTTCTTCGGGCGCGACCCGCGGACCAAGGCGCTGGTCGAGCCGATGAGCGACGCCGAGATCTGGAACCTCAAGCGCGGCGGGCACGACTACCGCAAGGTGCACGCCGCCTACGCCGCGGCGATGGAGGCCAACGGCCAGCCCACCGTCATCCTGGCCAAGACGATCAAGGGCTACGGCCTGGGCTCGCACTTCGCCGGGCGCAACGCCACCCACCAGATGAAGAAGCTGTCGCTGGCCGACCTCAAGGAGTTCCGCGACTCCCAGCGCATCCCGATCTCCGACGCCGACCTCGAGCGCGACCCCTACCTGCCGCCGTACTACCACCCCGGCGAGGACGCCCCGGAGATCCAGTACATGCGGGAGCGGCGGCGCGCCCTGGGCGGCCCGGTGCCCTCGCGCCGGGTGCGGGCCAAGCCGCTGGTGCTGCCCGGCGACAAGGTCTACGACATCGTCCGCAAGGGCTCGGGCAAGCAGGAGGTGGCCACCACCATGGCCTTCGTCCGACTGCTCCGGGAGCTGATCAAGGACAAGGAGATCGGCAGCCGGTTCGTGCCGATCATCCCGGACGAGGCGCGCACGTTCGGGATGGACTCCATGTTCCCGACCCAGAAGATCTACAACCCGAACGGGCAGCAGTACACCTCGGTCGACGCCTCGCTGATGCTGGCCTACCGCGAGTCCGAGCAGGGCCAGCTGCTGCACGAGGGGATCAACGAGGCCGGCTCGGTCGGCTCGTTCACCGCGGCCGGCACCAGCTACGCCACGCACGGCCAGGTGATGATCCCGGTCTACGTCTTCTACTCGATGTTCGGGTTCCAGCGCACCGGCGACTCGATCTGGGCCGCCGCCGACCAGATGTCGCGCGGGTTCCTGATCGGGGCGACCGCCGGGCGCACCACGCTGACCGGCGAGGGCCTGCAGCACAACGACGGGCACTCGCTGCTGCTGGCCGCGACCAACCCGGCGGTGGTGTCCTACGACCCGGCGTTCTCGTTCGAGATCGCGCACATCGTCCGCGACGGCCTGCGCCGGATGTACGGCGAGGAGGGCGACGGGGGCACCCTCGGCGGCGAGAACCTCATCTACTACATGACCGTGTACAACGAGCCCTACGTGCAGCCGGCCGAGCCGGAGGGGCTCGACGTGCAGGGGCTGCTGCGCGGGATCTACCGCTACGCGGCCAGCCCCCGCGAGGACGGCCCGCAGGTGCGGCTGCTCGCCTCCGGGGTCGCCGTGCCCTGGGCGCTGCAGGCCCGCGACATGCTCTCCGAGCAGTGGGGCGTCGGCGCCGAGGTGTGGTCGGTGACCTCCTGGGGCGAGCTGCGCCGCGACGGCGTGGAGGCCGAGCAGCACAACCTGCTGCACCCCGAGGGCGAGCGCCGGGTGCCCTACATGACGACCGCCATCGGGGAGGGCGCCCCCGTGGTGGCGGTGTCGGACTGGATGCGGGCCCTGCCCGACCTGGTCCGGCAGTGGGTTCCGGCACCGTTCACCTCGCTCGGCACCGACGGGTTCGGCCTGTCCGACACCCGCCCGGCGGTGCGCCGGCACTTCAACGTCGACGCCGAGTCGGTCACCGTGGCCGCGCTGCAGAGCCTGGCCGCGCGCGGCGAGCTCGACCGCGGGGTGGTCGCCGAGGCGGCCGCGAAGTACCGCATCGACGACCCCCAGGCCGCCGGGCCGCAGACCACCGACAGCGGGGTGGCCTGAGCACCCGAGCTGATCAGCGGTTCGATCAGCGGTCTGATCAGCAGTGGAGGGCGGGTGCGCACGCTCGCCCGTTCGTCGTCACCGGTCGGCGCCGGATGGATCCGGCGTCGACCGGTCGGCGCTCGTGGACGGCCGCTTGCATGCCGTCGAACGGAAAAGCACTGGTCATTGGCTCTCGGCAGCGGGGCCCGAACACGATACGCTCCGCCCCGACACGAGGCGCGCTGATCGCGTCGCGGGTCCCGACCGGGCGCGGATCGTTGCGACCGGCGGCGCGAGGCCGGGGGCTGTGCCCCGGCACCACGTACGAGGAGAGCAAGAATGGCAGAGGGCACCGTCAAGTGGTTCAACAGCGAGAAGGGCTACGGCTTCCTCGCTCCCGACGGTGGTGGCGCGGACGTGTTCGTGCACTACTCCGCGATCCAGGCCAACGGCTACAAGAGCCTCGACGAGGGCCAGCGCGTGTCGTTCGACATCGAGCAGGGCCAGAAGGGACCGCAGGCCACCAAGGTGACCCCGCTGGGCTGACCGCCCCGTTCACCCCGCCTCGCGGACCCGCTCCGCGTTGCTCGGCACCACTTCGGCCTGACCGGTCTACGGCCAGGTCAAGGACGCGTGCATCTCCCACACCAGCACCTCGGCGCCGTCGGCACCGGCCGACATCCGCTGTCCGTCGGCTGCGGTGACGCGCGCCGCGTCGCCGGTCCCGAGCGTGCCGGTGCCCTCCAGCCGGAGGCTACCGCGGGCCACGAAGAGGTGCGCCGGCGGTGCCGGTGGTAGGGCGACGGTACCGCCTGGGTGCACCCGCGCCGCGTGCAGGGCCGCCTGCCGCTGCCGGACGGCGACCGCGCGGTCGTCGACCTGCCGGGACATCCCGGAGGCGACCACGACCAGATCTCCGGAGTCCAGCTGCGGGGTGATGTCGCGCTGGTCGTAGTCCGGTGGCACACCGTCGGTATCGGGCAGCACCCACATCTGCACCAGGTGCGCGTCCCGCAGGGGCCGGCCGCTGCCCGGGTCGTCGGGATCGGAACCGCCGGGGCCGGAGTCGTCGGACCGGGGGTCGTTGCGCTCGGAGTGCTCGATGCCCGAGCCGGCCGTGATCCGTTGGGCCAGGCCCGGCCGGGTCAGGTCCGCGCGCCCGGTGGAGTCCCGGTGCAGCAGGGTGCCGCTCAGCACCCAGGTGAGGATCTCCACGTCCCGGTGCGGGTGGGCGTCGTACCGCCACCGCACCCTCCCCCCGCACCGACCCTGGCCGGGCCGCCCGCGTGCCATGCTGCCCGACGTGACGGCACCCGGCGCAGGACCGGTGCCGGGGACCGACCCCCGGCCGGTGACGGTGTCGGCGGCCACGCTGCGCCGGGTCGAACTGGCCGCGGGCGAGTTCGCCGGGGCCAGCCTCGCCGCCATGGAGCAGCGCCTGCCCTGGTTCACCCGGCTGTCGGCCGACCAGCGGGCCGGGGTCATGCTGGTCACCCAGACCGGGGTGGCGAATTTCGTGGCCTGGCTGGGGCAGCGCGGCGAGACGATCCGGCTCACCGCCGAGGCCTTCCGGATCGCCCCGCGCGACCTGACCCGCCGGCTCACCCTGGGTCAGACCGTCGATCTGGTGCGCATCGCCACCGACGTGTTCGAGCGGCACCTGCCGCCGCTGGCCGCCGACGAGGCCGAACGGCACGCACTGGTGGAGAGCGTGCTGCGGTTCGGCCGGGAGATCGCCTTCGCCGCGGCCACCGCCTACGCCGCGGCCGCCGAGACCCGCGGCGCCTGGGACGCCCGGCTGGAGGCCCTGGTCGTCGACGCGGTGGTGCGCGGCCCGGACGCCGACGGTGCGACCGACGACGCCCTGGTGTCCCGGGCCGCCGCACTGGGCTGGGACCCGGCCGCCGCGGTGCGGGTCGTGGTGGGCGGCCCGCTGCCCGACCCGCCCCGCCGACAACTGCTGGACCTGCGCCTCGAGGCCGGTCGGACCGGCCGCTCGCTGCTGGTCGGCGTGCAGGGCAGTCGGCTGGTGGTGCTGGTGTCCGAGCCCGCGGCCCGGGAGAACGGGTCGGGCGGGCCGTTCTTGGACGCGCTCACCGCGGCGTTCGACCCCGGACCGGTCGTGGTCGGGCCGCTCGCCACCGACCTGGCTGGTGCCCACGCGAGCGCGCGCGAGGCGCTGTCCGGGTTGCGCGCCGCCGCCGGCTGGCCCGACGCGCCGCGCCCGGTCGCCGCCGACGACCTGCTGCCCGAGCGGGCGCTGGCCGGTGACGCCGCGGCGCACCGGCGGTTGATCGACACGCTGGTGGAGCCGGTGCGCGCGGCCGGCGGGGACCTGCTGCGCACCCTGGCGGTGTACCTGGAGGGCGGGGCGGCCCTGGAGGCGTGCGCCCGGACGCTGTTCGTGCACCCCAACACGGTGCGCTACCGGCTGCGCCGGGTGCGCGACCTCACCGGGCGCAACCCCGCGGACCCGCGGGACTCCCTCGTCCTGCGACTCGCCGTGGTGGCGGCCAGGATGGGGGCCGGACACCGGTCGGAGCGACCGGACTGAGCTGCGGAGTTCCTACAATGGCCGAACGTCGTGACGTGGGCCGCGCCGACGCGGCGGCGCGGGTCGTTGGCGCGAACCTCCAAAGTCGGACCCCGGAGTTGGTGGCTCCCGGCATCCCGCCGAGGCCCCCGGACCGTGTTGTGTGGTCGACGTGATCGCGCTGCTCGCGCCCGGCCAGGGTGCCCAGACCGCCGGCATGCTCGCGCCCTGGCTCGACGAGCCGGCGGCCGTCGAGACCGTGCACCGGTGGTCCGCGGCCACCGGCCTGGACCTGCGCCGCCTCGGCGTGGACGCGGGGGCGGACGAGATCGTCGACACCACGGTCACCCAGCCACTGGTGGTGGCGACGGCGCTGCTGGCCGCGGCCCGCGTGACCGCCAAGGCGGGGCTGCCGGCCACGGCGGTGACGGCCGGGCACTCGGTCGGTGAGCTGGCCGCCGCCGCGGTCGCCGGGGTGCTCACCCCGGACGCCGCCGTGCGGCTGGCCGCGGTGCGCGGCCGGGAGATGGCCGCGGCCTGCGAGCTGGAGCCGACCGGCATGAGCGCGGTGCTCGGCGGGAACGCCGAGGAGGTGCTGGCCACCCTGGAGCGGCTCGGCCTCGACCCGGCCAACCGCAACGCCGTCGGGCAGGTCGTCGCGGCCGGGCCGGTGGCCGCGCTGGAGGCCCTGGAGGCCGACCCGCCGCAGCGTGCGCGGGTCAAGCGGCTGCCGGTGGCCGGGGCCTTCCACACCCGGTTCATGGCCCCCGCCGAGGACGCGCTGCGGGCCGCGGTCGCCGAGCTGACCCCGAGCGACCCGCAGCGCCCGCTGCTGTCCAACGCCGACGGCGCCGTGGTCGTCGACGGGGCCGAGGCGCTGACCCGGCTGGTCGCCCAGGTGACCCGGCCGGTGCGCTGGGACTCCTGCACCGCGACGCTGCGCGAGCTGGGGGTCACCGCGCTGATCGAGCTGCCGCCGGCCGGGACCCTGGTGGGGATCGCCAAGCGCGAACTGCGCGGGCTGCCGACCCTGGCCCTGAAGAGCCCGGACGACCTGCCGGCAGCCGTGGACCTGATCATCGAGCACTCGGGGGCCGACTCATGACACCGCTGCGTCTGGCGACACCCGCGGCCGGGGCACGCATCCTCGGCCTGGGCAGCGCCCAGCCCGACAACGTCGTCACCAACGACGACCTCACCCAGCACATGGACACCACCGACGAGTGGATCCGCGATCGGGTCGGGATCGAGAGCCGACGGATCGCCGAGCCGGGCACCGGCCTGGTCGACATGGCCGTCGACGCCGGGGCGCGGGCGGTCAAGGACTCCGGGGTTGCTCCCACCGAGATCGACACCGTCATCGTGGCCACCTGCACCATGCCCACCCCGATCCCGAACGCGGCGGCCCAGACCGCCGAGCGGATCGGCATCCCGGCGCCCGGCGCGTTCGACCTCAACGCCGCCTGCGCCGGGTTCTGCTTCGGCATGAGCACCGCGGCCGACCTGGTCCGCGGCGGCAGCTCGAAGCACACGCTGGTGATCGGCGCGGAGAAGCTGTCGGACTGGCTGGACTGGACCGACCGCTCGACGGCGATCATCTTCGCCGACGGTGCCGGGGCCGCGGTGATCGGCCCGGCCCCGGACCCGGACTCGGTCGGCATCGGCCCGGTCGCCTGGGGCAGCGCCGGGGACATGTCCTTGGCCATCCAGATCAAGCCGGACGACCAGTACCTGGCCCAGGAGGGCCAGGCGGTCTTCCGGTGGGCCACCACCAAGATCGCCCCGGTGGCGCTGCGGGCGATCGAGCTGGCCGGGCTCGCCCCGTCCGACATCGACGCGCTGGTCCCCCACCAGGCCAACCTGCGCATCATCGACGCGGTAGCCCGGCGCCTGCGGGCCAAGGGCGCCCGCCAGGACATGGTGGTCGCCGACGACATCGTGCACTCGGGCAACACCTCCTCGGCGTCGATCCCGCTGGCCATGGACCACATGCGCGCGGACGGGCGGGTCCGTTCCGGCGACACGGTGCTCCTCGTAGGCTTCGGCGCGGGCCT
>DASQMQ010000371.1:0-18037 GCA_035645455.1 Pseudonocardia sp. | reverse complement strand
GCCGAGTCGAAGGACCACGCGGCGGCGAGGGTGGCTGGGCTCACGGGGCCCCAGGATAGGCACCCGGCCGGTTTCCGGCAGGGTCGATCGCCGGGCGGGCGGGTGCCCGGGGTTCAGGCGGCGTGCGCCCCGCCCGGCGAGCCGCGGCGCGCGCGCAGCACCTCGACGAGGATCGGCAGCACCGAGAGCAGCACGATCGCGATCAGCATCAGCTCGATGTTCTCCCGGACGAAGGCGAACTGGCCCAGCCAGAACCCCAGCAGGGTGACCCCGGCCGCCCAGACCACGCCGCCGACGAGCGAGTAGGTCAGGTAGCGGCGCGGCTCCATCCGGCCCACCCCGGCCATCACCGTGATGAAGGTGCGCACGATCGGCACGAACCGGGCCATCACGATCGCCCGGGTGCCGTACCGGTCGAAGAAGCCCTGGGTCTTGACCACGTGCTCGGGCTTGAACAGCCGCGACCTGGGCCGGTCGAAGATGGCCGGGCCGGCCGCGCGGCCGATGTAGTAGCCGACCACGTTGCCGACGAACGCCGCGACCACCAGCAGCACGCACACCAGCCACAGCGGGGCCCCGATGGCGCCCTGGGCGACGAACAACCCGGCGGTGAACAGCAGCGAGTCGCCCGGCAGGAAGAACCCGAGCAGCAGGCCGCACTCGGCGAACACGATCGCGGCCAGCCCGACCAGGGCCCACGGGCCCAGCCAGGAGATGATCGTGTCGGGCTGGAGCCACTCCGGACCGAGCGCGAGATGCTGCACCGCCCGACGGTACCGGGTGATCGGCTTCACCCCAGCGGCGGTAGCACCCCCGGGGCCAGCAACGACAGCAGCGCCAGCACGATCCCGACCAGGATCCCGGCCGCGAGCACCAGCACCAGCGCCGTGCGCTCGGACAGGTCGGGGGAGGCGGGGGCCCGCCGCGCCGCCCGCCCGGTGGGCACCCGGCCCCCCCCGGACGCCTGCGCCCGCAGCGCCTCGGCGATGCGCTGCTCGGGCTCGCCGCCGCGGGTCACCGGGTGCTCCTGGTCACCGGGGTCATCCTGCCAGCCTCACTGGCTGCGCGGTCCCATGACCCGGGCCACCGCGTCCAGCGCCCGGCTGGCCGTGGACTTCACCGTGCCCCGGCTGATGCCGGTGGCGTCGGCGATCTCGGCCTCGGACATGCCGCCGTAGTAGCGCAGCACCAGCACCTCGCGCTGGCGCGGCGGCAGCGCGGACAGCGCGTCCACCACGGCCTGGTGCTCGGCCGAGAGCATGGCCAGGGACTCCGCGGAGCGGGCGTTGACCTGGTGCGGGGGCACGTAGTCGCGGGCGGTGCGCCGCCGGCGCAGGACCGAGCGCGAGCCGTTGACCACCGCGGCGCGCAGGTAGCCGACCGCGGCGGCCTCGTCGCGCAGCCCGGACCAGTGCCGGTGCAGCCCGGCGAAGGCCTCCTGCACCACGTCCTCGGCGGTGGCCGGATCGTCGACCAGCAGCATCGCCAGCCGCTCCATCCGCTTGCGGTGGTCGCGGTAGAGGTCGGCCAGGGTGCGCGGGGCACCCTCCGCGGGGGCCGCCGGCCGACCGACGTCCTGGCGTCGCAGCCGGGACAGCGTCATCTCGACGGCGTTCTGAGGTACCTCGCCGTCCATACCCTCAGCGTAGTGCCGCCGGTCGGATCGCCTGCGGCGGCGTCGCGGTCGCGGTGCGGGATACTCCGGGGCGGAAACCGCGGACAGGAGGGACCAGACCGTGCCGATCGCCACACCCGAGGTCTACAACGAGATGCTGGACAGGGCGAAGAGCGGGGGCTTCGCCTATCCGGCGATCAACGTGACGAGCACGGAGACGCTGAACGCCGCGCTGCGCGGGTTCGCCGAGGCGCAGAGCGACGGGATCATCCAGGTCTCCACCGGGGGGGCGGAGTTCCTCTCCGGCACCCGGGTCAAGGACATGGTCACCGGGGCCGTGGGGCTGGCCGAGTTCGCCCACGTGGTGGCCGCCAAGTACCCGGTGAACGTCGCGCTGCACACCGATCACTGCCCGAAGGACAAGCTGGACGGGTTCGTCCGGCCGCTGATCGCGATCAGCCAGCAGCGGGTGGACCGCGGGGAGGACCCGCTGTTCCAGTCGCACATGTGGGACGGCTCGGCCACCGAGCTGCACGAGAACCTGCGGATCGCCGCCGAGCTGCTCGACCGGGCGGTCAAGGCGCGGATCATCCTGGAGGTCGAGATCGGGGTGGTCGGCGGCGAGGAGGACGGCGTCGCCAACGACATCAACGACAAGCTCTACACCGCCCCGGGCGACTACGCCGACACCATCGACGCGCTGGGCGGCGGGGAGAAGGGTCGCTACCTGCTGGCGGCCACCTTCGGCAACGTGCACGGGGTCTACAAGCCGGGCAACGTCAAGCTCCGCCCGGAGATCCTCAAGCAGGGCCAGGAGGTGGCCATCGAGAAGCTGGGCCTGCCCGCCGGGTCCAAGCCGTTCGACCTGGTCTTCCACGGCGGCTCCGGCTCGCTGCTCGAGGAGATCCACGAGGCGCTGGACTACGGCGTGGTCAAGATGAACGTCGACACCGACACCCAGTACGCGTTCACCCGGCCGATCGTCGGGCACATGTTCGCCAACTACGACGGCGTGCTGAAGATCGACGGCGAGGTGGGCAACAAGAAGGCCTACGACCCGCGGTCCTACCTCAAGGCCGCCGAGGTGGGGATGGCCGAGCGGGTCACCACGGCCTGCGAGAACCTGCGCTCGACCGGCACCTCGCTCGCCGGCTGACCGCGGCCCACGGCCCCAGCAGGTTCAGGAAGGCCACCTTCAGGTCCCCAGCGGGCAGGAAGGTGGCCTTCCTGACCTCGCGGGGGGTGGCTGGCTGTGCCCCGGGTGGCGGCGGCGGGGCAGGATGCGCGGCATGACGATGCACGGCAACCTGCTCGGACCGGAGCCCACCCTGCTGCCGGAGGACCCGGCCGCCGCCGAGATCGACCGCGGGGTCGAACCGGCCGAGGTGGCCGCGGCGCACCCGACGTCCAGCCTGGCCTGGGCGGTGCTGGCGGAGCGGGCGCTGCAGGACGGCGTGACGATCACCGGCTACGCCTACGCCCGCACCGGCTACCACCGCGGCCTGGACCAGCTGCGCCGCTCGGGCTGGAAGGGCTTCGGCCCGGTGCCCTTCGCGCACGTCCCCAACCAGGGCTTCCTGCGCGCGCTGGCCGCGCTGCAGCGGGCCGCGGCGGCCATCGGGGAGACCGAGGAGGCCGAGCGCTGCCGCTCCTTGCTGGCCGACTCCGACCCGGCCGCGCCGGCCGCCCTCGGCCTGGACTGAGGCCGGTGCCCGACCCCGACCGGCCCGACGACCGGCCGGTGCAGCCCGCCGACCTGCCGACCCTGCCGTCGGCCCGTCCGGTGCGGCCGCAGCGGAGCGGCCGGTTGCCGCGGGTCCGGCGCGGGCTGGGCGAGCGGTGGCACCGGCTGCGGCACTCCGCGCTGCCGATCCTGCAGTGCGCCGTGGCGGCCGGGCTGGCCTGGTTCATCGCGCACGACCTGGTCGGGCACGAGCGCCCGTTCTTCGCCCCGATCGCCGCGGTGATCTGCCTCGGGGTGTCGCTGGGCAGCCGGTTGCGCCGGGTGGTCGAACTGGTCGTCGGGGTCAGCGTCGGGCTGCTGGTGGCCGACGCGCTGATCTCCTGGATCGGCAGCGGGTCCTGGCAGATCGCGCTGGTGGTGCTGCTGGCGATGGCGGTGGCGGTGTTCGCCGACGGGGCGACCCTGCTGGTGGCGCAGGCGGGTTCCTCGGCGGTGCTGGTGGCGACCCTGCTGCCGCCCGGGGACTCCGGCGGCGTCGACCGCGCCGTCGACGCGCTGATCGGCGGGCTGATCGGGGTGCTGGTGGTGGCGGTGCTGCCGACCGACCCGGTGGGCCCGGTGCGGCGGCAGGCCCGCGAGCTGCTCGACGAGCTCGCCGCCGTGCTCGCCGGCACCGCGGACGCGCTGCGCAAGCGGGATCCGGCCGCGGCCGCGGCCGCGCTCCGCCGGGCCCGGGCCAGCCAGCCGCTCGTCGACGAGGTGCGGGGCGCGCTGCGCGGGGGCCAGGAGGTGACCGTGGTGGCCCCGGTGTACCGGCGCCGGCGCCGGGTGCTCGGCCGGTTCGCCGAGCTGGCCGAGCGCAGCGACTACGCCATGCGCAACGCCCGGGTGCTGACCCGCCGCACGTTCACCGCGCTCGGCGACGACGAGCCGGCCGCGCCCGAGCTGGCCGACCTGCTCGACCGGCTGGCCACCGCGGTCGGCGCGCTGACCGCCGAGCTGCGCCGCGACGGCGAGCGGTCCCGGGCCCGGGAACCGGTGCTGGACGTGGTCGCCGACGCCGAGGAGCTCGCCGCGCGCTGGTCCCCGGGCCCGTCGGAGACGGTGATGCTGGCCCAGCTCCGCTCGATCGCGCTGGACCTGCTGCAGGCCACGGGCCTGTCGCGGAGCGAGGCCCTGCGCGCCATGCGCCACCCGGACGAGGACGTGCCCCCGGACCGGTGACCGACCGGCAGTGCGGTCACCCGCGGCGTCGGGGGTCGGTGGCCGTCAGATGAAGCCGCCGATGCTCTCCCACACCCCGGGTGCGGGCGGGGCGTCGTCGCGGACGACCGCGGCCTCGATCAACCCGTACGGGCGGTCGGCGGCGAACCAGACCTCGTTGGGGTTGTCCAGGCCCCACTTCGACAGGTCGACCAGGAAGTGGTGCCGGTTCGGCATCGAGAACCGGATCTCGGCCAGCTCCGGGTGCCCGGCCAGGGCGGACTCGCCCATCGCGTAGAGCGTCTGCTGCAGCGACATGCTGTGGGTGAGCGCGAACTCGTCGAGCAGGGTCCGGCGCACCGAGGCGAAGGTCCGGTCCCACTCGACGTCGGTGCCCAGGTAGCGCCACCGGGCGGTGACCGCGGTGGCCAGGATCCGGTCGTCGGTCTCCACCAGCGAGGTGTAGGGCACGTCCGGGAAGCCGTGGAACTCGCTGCCGGTGCTCTTGAGCACCACCAGGTCGGTCAACCCGGAGATGACCACTTCGCCGGCGCCGTGCTTGGTGACCACCGTGCTGCGGGTCTCGCCGGTGTCCCGGACGAAGGCGTGGTCGTGCGGACCGCCGTCGGTGGTGGAGATCCGCCCCCACGAGTGCTGCAGCACCTCCTGCCGGGCCCCGCTGACCTGCTCGAACCCGTCGACGAAGTAGCGGGCCAGGCGCAGCGCGAACTCCTCGGGCGACCCGACGCCGTGCTGGCGGGCCAGCGCGTAGACGGTGTTCTTCTGGGTGTCGGTGGCGATCACCTTCGCGTTGTCGCCGGTCAGGTGGGTGTCGGCGAAATCGCCGAGCAGCCGGCTGGTGACCGTCACATCGGTGATCCGGTGCACCGGGCTCGACCGATCGACGTGCACCAGCCGGCACTCCGCCTTGCCGTACTGGTTGTACCCCAGCGAGATCCCCACGCTGCCTCCCGACTCGTTGGCCCCCGGTCCGGGGAACGGTAGGTTGCCCGCACCGACCGCGCCGCGTCGATCGCGATTGTTGACCCGCTCGTCGTGGTGCCCGACGTGCCGACCACACCGACGGGGGGAGTGTTCGCCAGATGCTGATGGCCGAGTTCGACGCGCTGCCGGCCGGCGCGGCCGAGGCCGCGCTGCGGGAGTGCTGCGCGTCGCCGCGGTGGGCCGAGCAGCTGGTCGAGGGCCGCCCGTACGGCAGCGTCGGCGCCCTGCTGGACCACGCCGACGCGGTCCTCGCCGGGCTCGACGAGGCCGAGGTCGACCGGGCGCTGGCCGGGCACCCGCGGATCGGCGACCGCCCGGTGCACGCCTCCTCGGTGCGCGAGCAGGCCGGGGTGGCCGACGCCGCGCCGGAGGTCCGGGCCGCGCTGGCCGCCGGCAACCGCACCTACGAGCAGCGCTTCGGGCACGTCTACCTGGTCTGCGCGGACGGCCGCCCGGCGGCCGAGCTGCTCGACGTGCTGCGCTCCCGGCTGGACAACGACCCGACCACCGAGCGCGCGGTGCTGCGCGCCGAGCTGGCCGGGATCAACCGCATCCGGCTGGGCCGGCTGCTGGCGGACCGGTGACCGGGATCAGCACGCACGTCCTGGACGCCGCGCTCGGCCGGCCGGCCGCCGGCGTCCCGGTCGTCCTCACCACCCCCGACGGCGCGCGCCGCACCGGCGTCACCGACGCCGACGGCCGGATCGGCGCGCTGAGCACCGAGCCGCCCGGTCCCGGCGTGCACCGGATCACCTTCGACACCGCCGCCTACTTCGCCGCCACCGGCCAGGCGGGGTTCCACCCCGAGGTCACGGTGGCCTTCGAGGTCACCGACGACCGCCCGCACGTGCACGTCCCGCTGCTGCTGTCGCCGTACTCGTACACGACCTACCGGGGTAGTTGACCGTGCCGATGCGATCCGGACCCGACCCGCGGTCGACCGGGGCGCGGGCGCCGGAGAGGCGGGATCGCTGACCCGCCGGTCACCCGGGGGCGCTGAGCGACAGCTCCCGCCCCGTCCAGCGCCGGCGCAGCCACCGGTCGTGGCTGGCCACCACGACCGCGCCGGGCGCGCTGCCCAGGGCCTCCTCCAGCTCGTCGGCCAGCGCCGGGGACAGGTGGTTGGTCGGCTCGTCGAGCAGCAGCAGCTGCGGGGCATCGGCGACGAGCAGGGCCAGGTCGAGCCGGCGGCGCTGGCCCACCGACAGCTCCCGCACCGGCCGGTCCAGGTCGCGCGGGGCGAGCAGGCCCAGCTCGCCCAGCGGCCGGGCCGCCGCCCGCTCCTCGCCCAGCCGCTCGGTGTAGACGGCCAGCGCGGTGCGCTCCGGGCGGGGGATGCGGGTGTCCTGGGCGAGCAGGCCGACCCGCAACCCCCGGCGGTGGTGCACGGTGCCGGTCGCCGGTGGCAGGACGCCGGCCAGCACGGCCAGCAGGGTCGACTTTCCGGCCCCGTTCGGTCCGGTGACCAGCAGCTGCTCGGCCGCGCCCAGGTCCAGGTGCGGCACGGTGAGCCGGCCGGGCACGGCGACCCCGCGCAGGGCGGCCACCGCACCCGGCGCCGCGCTGCCCAGCGTCGCGGTGAACCGCAGCGGGGCGGGCGGGTGGCGGACCTGGTCGCGGGCCAGCTCGTCGAGCCGGCGCCGGGCGTCGCGGACCCGCCGGGAGACCGCCTGCTGCACGCGGGCGCCCTTGAACGCGTAGATGAACCCGTCGCGGTCCCGGGGCGGCCGGTCGTGCGGGGCCACCTGGCGCGCGGTGTGGCTCACCGCCCGCCGCAGGGTGCGCAGCTCCTCCTGCTCGGCGGCGTACCGCTGCTCCCAGCGGACCCGCTCGGCCCGGCGCTCGGCCTGGTACGCGGAGTAGCCGCCGCCGTAGCGGGTCGGCCCGTCGACCGCCGGGTCGAGGTCGACCAGGTCGGTGCACACCGCGTCCAGGAACGCCCGGTCGTGGCTGGCCGCGACGACCACCCCGGGCAGCCCGCGCAGCTGCGCCTCCAGGAAGGCCGCGGCGTCGTCGTCGAGGTGGTTGGTGGGTTCGTCCAGCAGCAGCGTGGACGGCCGCCGGACCAGCAGCGCGGCCAGCCCGAGCCGGCTGCGCTGCCCGCCGGACAGCGTCCCGACCGGCCGGTCGGCGGCCACCGCGGCCAGCCCGAGCCCGTCGAGGACGAGGTCGGCGCGGCGGTCGGCGTCCCAGGCGTCGTGCTCGGTGCACCGGTCCAGCCGCTCGCCGTAGCGGGCCAGCAGCCCGCTGTCGTCGGGGTGGTCGGCGAGCCGGCCGGCCAGCTCGTCGAGCTCGCGCAGCGCGGCGCGGGACTCGCGCAGGGCGTCGTCGAGGACGTCGGCGACCGTGGCCGACCCGGCGAACGGCAGCTCCTGGTGGGCGAACCCGAGGTCGGGCGGGCGGACCACCGACCCGGCGTCCGGCGCCTCGACGCCGGCCAGCAGCCGCAGCAGCGTCGACTTGCCGGCGCCGTTCTCGCCGATCAGGCCGATCCGCCGGCCGGGAGCGGCGGTGAGCGAGACGCCGTCGAGCACGGCGCGGTCGCCGTAGACCTTGACGAGGTCGTGGGCGAGCAGAGCTACGGGCACGCGGAACCACCGTGGTGATCGGTAGGTCACCCGCCGGGCGGTGCCGCGGACGCGGGTGGGTGGCGTGCTCAGCTGAACATGATGATCCCCAGCGTGCCCCGCCGCCCTCACCCGCGCAACCGGTTTGCGTCGAGAAGGACGTTGCGGTGAGCGGGGGCCGGGATCCCACGACGCTGCCACGACGTCGTTCCCGACGGGATCAGGCCGCGGCAGCGGCCCGCCCGACCCGTGCGCCCGAGTGGCGCCCGATCGCCCACTGCGGGGCAGGACCGGAGGGCGGCGGGAGGGCCGAACGGGTGGAGGTGCCGCCGGACGGGAACCGAACACCGGGGACTGCCGTTCACCGGCCGTGCACCTGCTGGTTCGCTGGTTGTTGGCCCCGTTGGCCCGACTCCTCTACCGGCCTGTCGTGCACGGCGCGGAGAACGTCCCGCGGCACGGTCCGGTGATCATCGCCTCGAACCACCGGGCCGCCGTGGACACCGCGGTCATCGCGCTGACCGCCCGCCGCCCGGTGTCGTTCCTGGGCAAGGCGGAGTACTTCACCGGCCGCGGGCTCAAGGGCCGGTCGCTGGCCTCGTTCCTGTCCGCGCTGGGCTACGTGCCGGTCGACCGGGCCAACGCCAAGGCCGGGCTCGCCGCGCTGGCCGCGGCCCGCGCGGTGCTGGACGCCGAGGGCGCCTTCGCCATCTACCCCGAGGGCACCCGCTCGCTCGACGGCCGCCTGCACCGCGGCCACACCGGCGTCGCCACGCTGGCGCTGGACACCGGGGCGGTCGTGGTGCCGGCGGCGTTGATCGGCACCGAGCGCGTGCAGCCGGTCGGGAAGCGGTTCCCCCGGCTGCGCCGGGTCACCGTCGTCTACGGCCCCCCGCTGGACTTCTCCCGCTACGAGGGCCTGGCCGGCTCCAACGTGATCCGCCGCGCGGTCACCGACGAGATCATGGACGCCATCGCCGGCCTGTCCCACCAGGAGTACGTCGACCGCTACCACCACCGCCCCGCCGCCTGACCCCGCTCCCCCCGCCCCGCGCGAACGGCACTCTCGCCCGATGCGGTTGGCCCAGCGCTGCTCTCGCCCGACTGTCCCGCGCGCAACATCCGGCCCCTCCACCACCGGGCCGCGTTCGCGTCGCGGCGCGTCGGGCAGCTCCCGTGTCACCCGCGCGGCCCCAGTGGTACCCGGGCAGCCCGCCGGTGAGCTGCGACGACGCCACCCGGTCTGCGCGAGGCCGCGCCGCCGCGACGCCCGCGAGGGCCGGCGATGGACGGCGCCTCGGGGCCGCGGTCAGGGGCGGACGAGGAGCCAGTCGGTGGTGTGGCGGTACCAGGTGCGGCGGGACAGCGGGCGGGGGTGCTCCACGCCGTCGGCCAGCACCGTGAACGGTCGCCCGCCCACCTGCACCGCCCGCCCCAGCGCCGAACCGCGCCCGTGCGGCGCCTTCGGCGGCACCGGCCGCACCCCGCCGTCCGGCACCCGGCCGGTCCAGCCCGCCCGGACCGCGATCCCGGCCGGGCCCGGCGCGACCACCAGCCGCCGCGCGGCCCCGCGCAGCACCAGGACCTCGTCGCAGTAGCACTCGCCGGTGAGGCCGCGCACCTCCGCCCGCCCGACCAGGACCCCGCCACCGTCGTCGCGGGTGAGCGGTACGGCGGTCGCGGTGCCGGTCAGGGCCAGCTCGGTGGCCGCGGTCCCGGTCGGGAGGCCCCAGGCCGCCGCGGCCGGCGAGGACGTGGTCGGGAGGTAGGCCACCTCGACGTCCAGCCGTTCGGTGCGCAGCAGCCGGACCACCACCGCGGCCAGGTCGGCGTCGGTGCCGGCGACGAGCACCCGGTCCGGCGGGGGCCCGGCGAGCACCGGGTCGAGGTCCGCGCGGCCGGGCTGCGCCGGCACCTCGACGACGTCGAGTGTGACGCCGGGCACGGCACCGGCCGTGCCGAGGGCCGACTGCGACGGATGCGGGATACGGTGATCGGACAACCGGCTGCTCCGGGCGTCCGGGCAGGCCAGCAGTACCCATCGGGGATCGTTCGGCGCCACCGGATCGGTTACCCTCCCGCCGCGGTCGTGAGCCCTCGCTCCGCTGCGCTCGCGAAGTGAGGACTGGAGTTTCACATGCCGGCGATCGTGCTGATCGGCGCCCAGTGGGGCGACGAGGGCAAGGGCAAGGCCACCGACATCCTGGGCAGCCGGGTGCAGTGGGTCGTGCGCTACCAGGGTGGCAACAACGCCGGCCACACCGTCGTGCTGCCCGACGGCCAGGACTTCGCGCTGCACCTCATCCCGTCCGGGATCCTCACCCCGGGCGTGCGGAACGTGATCGGCAACGGCGTCGTGGTCGACCCCGGTGTGCTGCTCGACGAGCTGTCCGGGCTGGAGGCGCGGGGGGTGGACACCAGCAGCCTGTCCATCTCCGCGGACGCGCACTTGATCATGCCCTACCACGTGGCCATCGACAAGGTGACCGAGCGGTTCCTGGGCAAGGCCAAGATCGGCACCACCGGGCGCGGGATCGGTCCGGCCTACCAGGACAAGGTGTCCCGGGTGGGGGTGCGGGTGGCCGACGTGCTGGACGAGAAGATCCTGCACCAGAAGGTCGAGGCCGCCCTCGAGCTGAAGAACCAGATGCTGGTCAAGGTCTACAACCGGCGGGCGCTGGACGTGGACGAGGTGGTGGACGCGGTGCTGGCCCACGGCCGGCGCTTCGTCGACCGGATCGCCGACACCCGGCTGCTGCTCAACCAGGCCCTGGAGGCCGGCGAGACGGTGCTGCTGGAGGGCTCCCAGGGCACCCTGCTGGACGTCGACCACGGCACCTACCCGTTCGTGACCAGCTCGAACCCGACCGCGGGCGGGGCCGCCGTCGGCTCCGGCATCGGCCCCACCCGGATCACCCGGGTGATCGGGATCCTGAAGGCCTACACCACCCGGGTCGGTTCGGGCCCGTTCCCCACCGAGCTGCTCGACGCCATGGGCGAGCACCTGCGCAAGGCCGGCGGCGAGGTCGGGGTGACCACCGGCCGGCCGCGGCGCTGCGGCTGGTTCGACGCCGTCATCGGCCGCTACGCCACCCGGGTCAACGGCATCACCGACTTCTTCCTGACCAAGCTGGACGTGCTGTCGGGCCTGGAACGGGTGCCGATCTGCGTGGCCTACGAGGTCGACGGCAAGCGGGTCGACGAGATGCCGATGACCCAGACCGACGTGCACCACGCCGTCCCGGTCTACGAGGAGATGCCGGGCTGGTTCGAGGACCTCTCGCCGTACCGGGACTTCGCCGAACTGCCCCCCGCCGCCCGGGACTACGTGCACCGGATCGAGGAGCTCACCGGTGCCCCGGTCAGCGCGATCGGCGTGGGCCCCGGCCGCGACCAGACCATCACCCGCGACACCTGACCCCCCGCCTCCCCACCCCCACCCGCCCCGCGCGCCCGTCCCCCGCGCCCGTGGTTCAGGAAGGCCACCTTCCTGCCCTCTGCGGACCTGAAGGTGGCCTTCCTGAACCGGGGCGGGGGGTGGTGGGGCGCCGGGACGGTGGTCGGGGCCTCAGTTGGAGCAGGCGCCGGTGCCGACCTCGCGGGTGAGGTTGGGGGCCGCCTGGACGGCCGGGGCGACCTGGGCGACGGTGAGCACGAAGCCGGTCTCCTGGTCGTCCAGCGCGGCGCCGAACACCACCCCGGTCACCCGGCCGGTGGTGTCGATCATCGGGCCGCCGGAGTTGCCGGAGCGGACCACCGCCCGGATCGTGTAGACGTCCCGGGTGACCTCGCCGGTCTCGTAGATGTCCGGGCCGCGCAGGTTGATCTGCTGGCGGATCTTGCCGGCGGTCGCGGTGAACGGGCCGTCCAGCGGGTAGCCGACGACCACGGCGTCCTGCCCGGGCTGGGCCGGTAGCGGCTCGAACTCCAGCGGCTCGGCCTCCAGGTCGGGCACCCGCAGCACGGCCACGTCGACCGACGGGTCGTAGAGCACGACCTCGGCCTCCAGCTCCACGATCCGGCCGCGCCGGGTGATCTCCACGCCGGTGTCCTCGGTGCCGGCGACCACGTGCGCGTTGGTCATCACCAGTTCCGGGCCGATCACGAAGCCGGTGCCCTCCAGCTGCCGCGAGCACGACGGCGCCCGGCCGCGGATCTTCAGCACGCTGTCGGCCACGTTCGCCACCACCGCGGTCTGCGCGAGCGCCGGGTCCGGCGGACCGACCTCGGTGATCGGGGTCTCGGCGAACGGGCTGGTCACGTCGGGGAAGCCGGAGCTGTTCAGCAGCGTGCGCAGCTCGCCGGGCAACTGCTTGGCCGCGGCCGGCATCACCGAGTCGACCGCGGCCAGCACCTCGGAGCCGCGCACCCCGGCGGCCAGCGCGGGGAAGCTCGCGGAGGCCAGCGGCAGGGCCACCAGCCAGGCCGCGACGACCACGGTCACCGCCTGCAGGACCGAGCCGAGGGTGGAGTCGACCTGCAGGCTGCGCGCGCCGGTGATGCGGTCGCGGATACGGCGCCCGAAGTAGACGCCGGTGGTCTCGCCCAGCGCGACCAGCAGCACCACCACCGCCACGCTGAGCACGATCCGGGTGCCCGGGTTCTCCACCCCGGCGGCCAGCGTCGGGGCCAGCCGCACCCCGAGGATCGCCCCGCCGAGCACGCCCACGAACGACAGCAGGGCGACGGCCATGCCGTGCCGCCAGCCCGAGATGCCGGCGACCAGCGCCAGGGCGATCACGATCACATCGACCCAGCTCATCGCGGAACTCCCTGGCGGGAAAGCGCCATCACCGGGCCGTGCCGGTGCCGCAACCGTCCGCCGGCCGGACCGGGCGCTCCACCGCGTCCATGACTGACGAACCTCCTACCGGCCGGACCGTGCCGTCGACCAGGCCTTGTCCAGGTCCACGACGCGGGACTCGTCCCAGGGACGGGCCCAGCCACCCAGATCCAACAACGCGGACAATAGGCCCCCGGTGAAGCCCCAGACGATGAGCCCCGCGACCGAGAACGCATTCCCGGTCATTCCGGATGAATGGCGGATGCGCATCCGGTTCGCCGGATCGGTGAGCGCGGCCAGCGGTGCCCGGACGACCGTCGCGGTCTCGGCCGGGTCGACCGCGCGCACCGCGACCGGCCGCGCCCAGTGCGCGACCACCGGGGTCACCAGGAAGCCCGAGTGCGGCAGGTGCAGCCGGGGCAGCACCGCCACCGGCACCACCCCGGACGGTGCGAGGCCGGTCTCCTCCTCGGCCTCGCGCAGGGCCGTCGCGACCTCGTCGGCGTCGCCGGGCTCGGCGCCGCCGCCGGGGAAGGCGACCTGGCCGGCGTGGTCGCGCAGGGTGCTGGCCCGCTCGACCAGCAGGACGTCCGGGCCGTGCACCGGGTCCTCGCCGAAGGCGATCAGCACCGACGCCGGGCGCGCGGTCGGCGGGGCCGGGATGCGGTGCTGGCTGAGGCGGACGGCGTCGACGTCGCGGACGCCGTGCAGCAACGGGCGGAGCCAGGACGGCGCGAGCTCGGGCTGCAGCGGCACCGGCGCGACCGGGGCGCCGTGCCCGGGCCCGTCGTGCCCGGCGGCGTCGTCCGCGGTGGCGTCCTCGGCGGCCTCCTCGGCCAGCTCCCAGGCGTCGGTGGGGTCGTGGGCCTGCCCGGCCCGCTCCGCGGCGCTCATCGCTCGGCCTCGCGGGGCTCGGCCGGCGCTGCGCGGAGGCGCTGTGCCGATGGTCCGCTCGCCGGCGCGCTCATCGGATCGGGGCCACGGCCGCGGCCACCTCGTCGGCCGACGCGAACGGCGTCGGCGGGTCCACCCGGGTGACGCTGCCGTCCGCGGCGACCAGGTACGAGATCGGCAGGGCCGGCGGCAGCGCCAGCGCCGCGCGCAGGGCGCCGTCCGGGTCGGAGACCGTGGGCAGCCGGACGTCCAGTTCGTCGAGCAGGGCCAGCGCCGAGCGCGGGTCGTCGCGCACGTCGATGCCCAGCACCGGGACGGCGCCGGGCCGGGCGGCGTACTCGGCCAGCACCGGCAGCTCCGCCCGGCAGGGTTCGCACCAGCTCGCCCACACGTTGAGCAGGGCGGGCCGCCCGGCCAGCGCGGCCCCCACGTCGACGGCGCCGGGTGCGCCCAGGCACGGCGCGGTGACCCCGGCCAGCGGCCCGGCCGCCGGCTCGCCGGTCCCGGTCGGGCAGGGGGCCAGCTCGGCCGCGGCGCGGGCCGCGGTCAGCTCGGCGTCCGGCACGACGGTCGCGGCCCGGTCCGCGGCGACGACCGGGTCGTCCGCGCGACCGGGTGCTTCCCGGGGCCAGAGCGCGACCACGGCGAGCGCGAGCAGCGCCAGCACCACCGCGGTGCTGACGACCTCCGCCCGTCGCACGCCCGGCCGCGGAGCGGTCACGGGACGTCCCGGTCCGCCTCGGCCTGGGCCGCGGTGCCCGGCGCGGCCGGTGCGATGTCGTCGGACAGCCCGACCATCGCCAGCAGGTGCGGTCGGGACGGGCCCTTGACCAGCTTGGCCGCCTGCACCGGGTCGGTGGGCCCGGTGCCGAATGCCGGGCAGTCCGCGGCCAGCGTGCAGGCGCCGCAGGCCGGCTTGCGGGCGTGGCAGACCCGGCGGCCGTGGAAGATCACCCGATGGGACACCATCGTCCAGTCCCGCTTGGGCACCAGCGCGCCGATGGCGTGCTCGACCTTGACCGGGTCCTCCTCCGCGGTCCAGCCCCAGCGGCGGACCAACCGGCCGAAGTGGGTGTCCACGGTGATGCCCGGGACGTCGAAGGCGTTGCCCAGGATGACGTTGGCGGTCTTGCGCCCGATCCCGGGCAGCGCGACCAGCTCCTCCAGGGTGCCCGGCAGCTCGCCGCCGTGCTTCTCCACCACCGCGGCGCCCAGCCCGATCAGCGAGTTCGCCTTGTTCCGGAAGAACCCGGTGGCGTGGATCATCTCCTCCAGCTCGGCCCGGTCGGCCTTCGCGTAGTCCAACGCGGTGGGGTAGCGGGCGAACAGCGCCGGGGTGACCGTGTTGACGCCCTTGTCAGTGCTCTGCGCGGACAGGATGGTGGCCACAGCGAGTTCGAGCGGGGTGCTGAAGTCCAGCTCGCAGTGCGCGTCGACGTGCGTGGCGGCCAGCGTGCGCAGCATCCGGCCGACCCGGCGGGCGCGGCCGAGCGGCGGCTCGCCGCCGGCGACGCGCTTGGCCAGCCGGGCGGCACCGCGCAGCGTGGCGCCCCCGGGCGCGCCGGGGGCGTCGGGAGGTGCTGAGGTCACGCTCCGAGGGTACGGGCGCGGGCGGACGGTCCCGGACGCCCTCGACCGGCGCCGTCCGCTACCGCCGATCACGGAGAGTCACGCGCGATGTCACGATCGCGTCAAAGTCGCGCGACGCGCCGACCCCGCGCACGCATGGCCGGGCCGGGTGCGGGAACATCAGCGATGACATGACTGCCTGGTTGTCCGTCCTCGTGCCGCTGCTGGTGATGTTCTTCGCGCTCGGAATGGAGCGGGTGGAGTCCAAGCTGCGGGAGTCGACCGTGCGCCCCGAGGAGCTCGAGGAGCTCTTGGAGCGTCCGCGTCCGGACGAGGTCCGAGCCCTGTTCCGGCAGGGTACGGGCCGCGCCCTGGAACTGTTCCGGCTGCGCTCGCGCGGCCAGCGGGGCAAGCGCGGGGCCCGCCGCAGCCGAGCCGCCTGACTCCGACCGGCGGTCGCGCCGGCCGGAGGGATCCCGCCGGAGCGACCCGGCCGGGGCCACTCGGACGCGCGGGTGGAAAACCACGCGCTCGGCGTCACAGAGGGTGGGTGCACCCCCTAGACTGGCGCGCCGGTGATCCGCCGCGAGGCAGCGGCCGGGACGAGGAGCGGTGCAGTGGACGAGGTTCTGATCCGAGCGGGGATATTCCAGGGAGTCGAACCGTTCGCGGCCGACGCGTTGGCCCAGTCCCTCGAGCTCGCCGAGTTCCCACGCGGGCACGTCATCTTCGCCGAGGGCGAGCCGGGCGACCGGCTCTACATCGTCGGCGCGGGCAAGGTGAAGATCGGTCGCAAGTCGCCCGACGGCCGGGAGAACCTGCTGATGGTGGCCGGCCCGTCGGACATGTTCGGCGAGCTTTCGATCTTCGATCCGGGCCCCCGGACGTCGTCGGCGACCGCGGTCACCGAGGTCCGGACCTACACCATGGACCGGGCCGCGCTGCGCGAGTGGATCGGCAAGCGCCCGGAGATCGCCGAGCAGCTGCTGCGGGTGCTGGCCCGCCGGCTGCGCCGGACCAACAACATGCTGGCCGACCTGATCTTCACCGACGTGCCGGGCCGGGTGGCGAAGTCGCTGCTGCAGCTGGCCCGCCAGTTCGGGTCGCAGGAGTCCGGCCTGCTGCGGGTCACCCACGACCTCACCCAGGAGGAGATCGCCCAGCTGGTCGGCGCCTCCCGGGAGACGGTGAACAAGGCGCTGGCCGACTTCGCCCACCGCGGCTGGCTGCGGCTGGAGGGCAAGAGCGTGCTGATCCTGGAGCCGGAGCGGCTGGCCCGTCGGGCCCGCTGACCGGCTCCGCCCCGGGGTGACCGGGACGTCCCCGAAAATTCTGGTACGCCCGTACCAGAATGTGCGACCCTGGACGTCGTGTCCGCTACTACGCTCCGGGACTACCGCGCTGCCCTGACCACCCCCGGGGCCGTGGTGCCCACCCTGTTCTCCGTGCTCGGCCGGTTGCCGATCGCCATGGTCGGGCTGGCCATGCTGCTCTACGTGCAGCGGGTCACCGGCTCGTTCGCCGCGGCCGGCCTGGTCGGCGCGGGCGCGCTGATCGGCGTCTCGATGGGGTCGGTGCTGCAGGGCCGGCTGATCGACCGGGTCGGCGCCACCCGGCCCCTGCTGGTCGCCGCGGCGGTGTTCGCCGGGGCCGTCACCGGGTTGATCGCGGCCGTGCAGACCGGCCGGCCGCTGCCGCTGATGGTGCTACTGGCGGTGACCACGGGCCTCACCCAGCCCGCGATCGAGGGGGCCGCCCGCGCCCTGTGGGGCCGGCTGATCCCGCCCGGCCCCGTCCGCGACGCCGCCTACACCTACGAGGCGATCAGCCTCGAGGTCTTCTTCATCCTCGGCCCGGCACTGGCCGCGCTGCTGTCCGCGACCGCGCCCTGGCCCGGTACCGGGGTCGCCGCGGCGGCCGTGGCGATGATCGCCGGGGCGGTCGGGTTCGCGCTGAGCCCCGCCGTCCGCACCGAACCGGCGGCCGCGCGTCGCAGCGGCCCGACCCTGGGCCTGCTCGGCGCGCTGGCCCGGCCGGGCATGCGCACGATCGCCCTGGCCTCGCTGGGGTTCGGCATGGTGGTCGGCACCGTCGAGGTGGGCGTGCCCGCGGTCACCGCGCTCGCCGGCTCGGCGGCGCTGGGCGGGGTGCTGCTGTCCGCCTGGTCGGTGACCTCGGTGCTGGCCGGGGTCCTGTACTCGATGCGGCCCTGGCCCGAACCGCTGCACCTGCGGATGCCGGTGCTGCTGGGCGGGTTCGCGGTGCTGGTCGCGGCGATGTCGCTGACCGGCCCGCTGGACTCGTTGGCGGTGCTGGTGGTGGCCATGGTGGCGGCCGGCGCGCTGATCACCCCGCAGGTCACCGCGCACTCGCTGGCCATCGACCTGGCCGCGCCCGGCGGCACCGCGGCCGAGGGCTTCGGCTGGGTGGTCACCGCGGCCACGCTCGGGCTGGCGGCCGGGCAGTCGTCCGCCGGGGTGGTGGTCGAGATGGTCGGGCCGCCCGCGGCGTTCGTGGTGGGCGGCGCGGCGGGGCTCGTGGTCGCCGTGGTGCTGTGGCTGCGCCGCGGCACCCTCGCCCCCGTCCCCACCGCCCTCCAACCCGCCTAATGGGACCTGCCGGGCCGGATAAGGAAGGATCGGTGCCGGTAGCCACCGGTGGGTGAGCACTCGCGCCGCCTGGACGCGGTACGAGTCCTAGGGTCAGACAGTGCCCCC
>DASQMQ010000370.1:0-6369 GCA_035645455.1 Pseudonocardia sp. | reverse complement strand
GGGACCGCACGGTCGCCTCGGCGTGGTCGGTGCGCGGTCGCCCGCGGGCGACGGTGTCGATGCCGGTGACCTGGGAGACCCTGCCCGCCGTCGAGCCCGAGGACTTCGACGTGCGCACGGTCCCCGCCCTGCTGGCCGAGCGCGGCGACCCGCACGCCGACATGGACGCCGCGGTGGGCGGGATCGAGACGGCGCTGGAGTGGTACGCCGCCGACGACCGCGACCGCGGGCCGGCCGAGATGCCCTACCCGCCCGACTACCCGAAGATGCCCGGCGAGCCGATGCGGGTGCAGCCCAGCCGCGCCCGGCACCGCCCGGACGACGAGGAGCCGGCCGGGCCGCGGACCTAGGGCTCCGGCGACCGCGGTCCCCGACCGCCCGCCGGACCGCGGCGCCCGGTGGGCTCTTGATCACCCACGGTGAACGGCGCTGGTCAGCCACTTGCCGCGGGGTGGCGGCTTCCGGCCGAGCCGGCCCGGATCGCGCCCGGGGCTGCGGTTCACTCGTCAGTGTTCCCCGACACACCGGCTGCCGCCCCGCGCGCCCCGCGCGGCCCGGGCCGGTCTCGACGAGAGGACCGACGATGGGCAACTCATCCACCGACAACACCGTCTACCTGCAGGACCTGGTGCGCGACGCGATCGTGGCCGAGGCCCGGCAGGCGGCCGAGGCCGCCGGGCAGAAGGCCGACGAGGACGCGATCCGGCGCGCCGTCGCCGCCGACATGTCCGGGTCCGGCCGGGGCCGGCGCGGGCACTGACGGGAACACGACAGGGGGTCCTGAACGCCCTCGCCCCGACGACCGGCTGCCTAGCGTTCCGGGCAGTCGTCGAAGCCGCACCGGGCCCGGCGCCGAGCCCGAGGGGGAGTCATGGGGACAGGCGAGAAGCGCGGACCGCGGCGGATCGTGGCGCTGCTGACGCTGCTGGTCGGAGTGGCGGCTGCGTTGGTGGCGCTGAGCACGTCCGCGTCCGCCGACGAGGAGTACACCCAGGAGAAGGTCGTCTCCTACCCGGTGCTGAACATCGAGGGCGGTGACCACCCGCCGTGCACCGGCACCACCTGGATCGGCCAGACCACCGCCAACGCGGTCCAGGCCTCGACGACCCTCAAGTGCGGGCGGCCGCAGATGCTCGTCCGCAGCTACGTCGGCATCTTCACCCGCACGCCGACGGCGATCGCCGACTCGGACGACGGGTGCTTCCAGTGCTCGGCGTTCACCGTGAGCACCAGCGTGCCGGCCGCGGTTGCCGGCACCCGGTACTGCGCCATCGGCATCGGCAACGTCGGGGTCGCGCTGACCGAGGGCAAGGACTCGGTCTGCATCACGACCTGAGCGGACCAGGACGACGCACGGCCCGGCCGGGACCTCCCGGTCGGGCCGTTCTGCCGGGTGGCGCCGATCCGACACCAGGGCCGTCCCGACGCTTCCCACCAGATGAGAGGCCGCCCTGCCGGGCGTCCGCCGATCGTGTACCCCCTACTTCACGGCGAGTGATCCCGTTCGCCGTCGTGCCACACCGATGGGGGAGGCAGCCCTGGACATCTGGCCCGGATCCCCGTACCCGCTGGGCGCGAGCTACGACGGCGGCGGCACCAACTTCGCGATCTTCTCCGAGGTCGCCGAGCGGGTGGAGCTGTGCCTGTTTGACGACGACGACCTCGAGACCCGGATCGAACTGCCCGAGCGCGAGGCCCTGACCTGGCACGGCTACCTGCCCCGGATCGGGCCGGGCCAGCGGTACGGCTACCGGGTGCACGGGCCCTACGACCCGCTCCGCGGTCTGCGCTGCAACCCCGCCAAGCTGCTGCTCGACCCGTACGCCAAGGCGATCCAGGGTCGCATCCGGTGGGGCCAGGACCAGTTCTCCTACACCTTCGGCGACCCGGGGTCGATGAACCACGACGACTCCGCGGCGACCACCCAGCGCTCGGTGGTGATCAACCCGTTCTTCGACTGGGCCAACGACCGACCGCTGCGCATCCCGTACCACGAGACCGTCATCTACGAGGCCCACGTCAAGGGCATGACGATGACCCACCCGGAGATCCCGCCGGAGATCCGCGGCACCTACTCGGGGCTGGTGCACCCGGTGATGCTCGAGCACTTCCACCGGCTCGGGGTGACCGCGGTCGAGCTGATGCCGGTGCACCAGTTCGTGCACGACCACGCGCTGACCGAGCGGGGCCTGAGCAACTACTGGGGCTACAACACCATCGGATTCTTCGCCCCGCACAGCGACTACTCCTCCTTCGGCACCCGCGGCCAGCAGGTGCAGGAGTTCAAGTCGATGGTCAAGCAGTTCCACCGGGCGGGGATCGAGGTGATCCTCGACGTGGTCTACAACCACACCGCCGAGGGCAACCACCTCGGGCCGACGCTGTCCTTCCGCGGCATCGACAACCGGGGCTACTACCGGCTGGTGCCCGGGAACGAGGAGTTCTACTACGACACCACCGGCACCGGGAACAGCTTCAACGTCCGCCAGCACGAGTCGCTGCGGTTGATCATGGACTCGCTGCGGTACTGGGTCCTCGAGATGCACGTCGACGGGTTCCGGTTCGACCTGGCCTCGTCGCTGGCCCGGGACTTCCACGAGGTGAACCGGCTGTCGGCGTTCTTCGACCTGGTCAACCAGGACCCGGTCGTCAGCCAGGTGAAGCTGATCGCGGAGCCGTGGGACGTCGGTGAGGGCGGTTACCAGGTGGGTGGGTTCCCGCCGTTGTGGACGGAGTGGAACGGCAAGTACCGCGACACCGTGCGCGACTTCTGGCGCGGCGAGCCCGCCGGGCTGGGGGAGTTCGCGTCCCGGTTCACCGGCTCGTCGGACCTCTACGAGAAGGACAACCGGCGCCCGATCGCCTCGATCAACTTCGTGACCGCGCACGACGGGTTCACCCTGCACGACCTGGTCTCCTACAACGAGAAGCACAACGAGGCCAACGGCGAGGGCAACCGGGACGGGGAGAGCCACAACCGGTCCTGGAACCACGGCGTCGAGGGACCGGTGGACGCCGGTGAGGTGCACGTGCTGCGCGAGCGGCAGAAGCGCAACTTCGTCGCCACGCTGCTGCTCAGCCAGGGCGTGCCGATGATCTCCCACGGCGACGAGCTGGGCCGCACCCAGCGCGGCAACAACAACGTCTACTGCCAGGACAACGAGCTGAGCTGGGTCGACTGGAAGGAGGCCCGCGAGTACTCGGTGCTGGCGGACTTCACCGCCGAGGTGGCCGCGCTGCGCGCCGCGCACCCGGTGTTCCGCCGCCGCCGGTACTTCCAGGGCCGCCCGATCCACGGGTCCAACATCGAGGACATCGTCTGGCTGCGTCCGGACGGCGAGCCGATGACCGACCAGGACTGGCACGTCGGGTTCGCCCGCTCGCTGGGGGTCTTCCTGAACGGCCACGGCATCCCCGAGCGTGACCCGATGGGCCGCCGGGTGGTCGACGACTCGTTCCTGCTGCTGTTCAACGCCCACCACCAGGCGGTGCCGTTCACCCTGCCCGGCGAGGCCTACGGCCGGGCCTGGGAGGTCGAGCTGGACACCGCCGACCCGCTGAAGGCCCGGGCCGCTCGGCGCGGCCGGGACGCGAAACCGGGCGGGCGGCTGCGGATCGTGGCGCGCTCGCTGCTGGTGCTGCGCAAGCGCTTCTGACCGTGCCCCGATGATCGGAGCCGTGATGATCGGGGCGGTGATGATCGGGGCCGTTCGGGCGGGGCGCCGGCTCGGCCGGCGCCCCGCGGGTCGGGTCAGCTCACTGCGACGGCTGCGGGACCTGGCAGTCGACCTGAGGGTTGAGCCCGAAGTAGTTGAGCGGACCGGCCACGATGGTCAGCGCCACGGTGCCGAACTCGGCGCAGTTGACCTGGTTGTCGCCGGAGAAGTAATTGCGCTGGTACGCGGCGAAGGCACCGATGAGTAGCCAGATCACGAGGATTACCGCACCGGTTCGCATTGCTCTCCTTGTCGGGGAACGGGCCCCTCGGAACGGGCCGCACGTGTGACGGACGGTAGCGCCAGGTCCGGGCCGTTGCCCGGTGGAGGAGGGGATCGACCACCAACTGTGACTTCTCGCCGGCTGGTCGGCCGACTCGCCACCCGGATGCTCGACGGACACTGACGCGGTGCTACAGAATCCCCCGGTCGGGGGGCGCAGCGGCGCGCAGGATGCGGCGCCGCGGTCCGGGGGGCACGGGCTCCGAACGGTGGGGTGATGGCACGGCACCGCGCACGGCACCGCGCGCCCCGTCGCCGCGGGGGCCTGCGCCGGGCGCTGGTCGTGCCGCTCGCGGCCGGGCTGGCGGTCGTGGTCGCGGCCGGTGTGCTGACCGGGCTGTCCGCGGCCGGCGTGGTGTCGCTGCCCGGACCGGGTGCTCCGGTCGCGGCCGCGGTGTTGCCACCGCCGCCCTGCCCGGACTCGCTGCGGGTGGTGACCGCGGCGTCGTTCGCCCCGGCGCTGGCCGCGCTGGGCCCGGCGCTGGCACCCGGTCCGGACTGCCTGCGCCTGGAGGTCGAGATCGCCGACGGGCGGGCGGCGGCGGCCCGGGTGGCCGAGGTCGCCGCCGACGTCTGGATCCCCGACGACGGGGCCTGGGCCGGGCTGCCCGGCCCGACGCGACCGGCCACCGCGGCCGCCGTCCACGCCCGGGCCACGGTCGCGGTCAGCCCGTTGTACCTGGTCGCCGAGCCGGACACCGCGGCCCGGGTCGCCGAGGCCGGAGGGACCTGGCGGGCGCTGGCCCGGCTGGTCGACGCGGACGCGGTGACCCTGACGATGCGCGAGCCGGCCGGGTCGGGGGACGGGTTGCTGGCGGCGGGGGCACTCGGTGAGGGCGCGCACGCCTCGGCCGGCGCGCTGGTCGACGCGCTGCCCGCGGTGCGCACCGTCGCCGCGCCGGCCCCGGCCCTGCCGGAGGGCCCGGGGGAGGTGGGGGTGGTGCCGGAGTACGCGCTGCTGGCGGCCCTGCGTTCCGGGACCGCGGGAGTGGAGGTCCTGGCGCCGACCGACCACACCGCCGCCCTGCGCTACACCTGGGTGCCCACCGCCGAGGCGGCCGACCACCGGGCGCCGCTGCTGGACCGGCTCTGGGACGCGCTGAACGGCCCAGACGCCACCGCCGCGCTGGCCACGGCGGGCCTGCGCCGGCCCGGTATCGGTCTGGCGCCGGGCGCCCGCCCGGGCGAACTGCCGCCGGCCGCGGCCCCGCTGTTCGACGTGCTGGACCGGCGCCGCGTCGAGCACGTGTTCGCCACCTGGTACCCGTCCGACCGGCGCGCGGACGTGCTGGCGGTGGTGGACGTGTCCGGGTCGATGGGCGTGCTCGCCCCCGGCTCGGACCGCCCGCTGATCGAGCTGGCCCGGGACGGCGTGCGCGGGCTGGCCGCGCTGCTGCCCGACGACGCGCGGCTGGGTCTGTGGGAGTTCGGCACCCGGCTCACCCCGACCGCCGATCACCGGGTGCTGCTGGACCCGGCCGCGCTCGGGGCGGAGCACCGCACCGCGACGGAGGCGGCGCTGGCGCGGTTGGTGCCGCGGCGCACCGGCAGCGGGCTGCACGACACCGTGCTGGCCGCCCACCTCGCCGCCCGCGACGACACCCGTCCCGGCGTGCCCGGCCACGTCCTGGTGCTCACCGACGGGCACGACGAGGACGATCCCGGCTCGCCCACCGTGGAGCAGCTGGCCGAGCGGCTCGTCGCGCAGCGGGACCCGCAGCGCCCGGTGGAGGTGAGCGTCGTGACGGTGGGTGACCGGGCCGAGGCGGGGCGGCTGGCCGCGGCGCTGACCCCGGCCGGTGTCCGGGTCCACCACGTGAGCAGCGCCGACGAGGTGCGGGCGGTGTTCCTGCGGGCCGCCGCGGGCGGGCCGGACGGCTGATCCGCGGCCCGTCCGGGTGCTGGACGGCCGGGCCGCCTCGGCGGCTGGGCGGGTCACCCGGACGGTGCGTCAGGGGCGGCCCGGCCGATCACTCACATGGGCACGACCTGCGGCGGGCCGCGCCGCGGGGGCCGCCCGGTCGTTGTTCCCGGTGATGAGACCGGCCGACCGCGGCGGGTCCCGACCGGGGGAGCGCCGGATGGCCGACGAGCTGAGTGGAGGGTGGGGGCCCGCCCCGCACGCGGACCGGGGCCCCGTTCCGGACGATCCGGGGCGCGCCGAACCGCCGGACGTCGGCCCGGGGACCACTGCGCCCGAGGCCGCCGACGGCAGCCGCGCGGCCGCCGTGGCCGCCGCCGCGGAGGCGGAGGCGGCGGCATCGGCCGCCGCGGCCCGCGCGAGCGCAGCGATCGCGGCGGCGGCCGCCGCCTCCGCGGAGGCCGAGGCGGCCGCCCTGGCCGCCGAACGGGCGGTCGGTGCGCTGGCCGG
>DASQMQ010000369.1:0-6433 GCA_035645455.1 Pseudonocardia sp. | reverse complement strand
ACGGCCGCGTCGCCCTGGTCACCGGCGGCACCAAGGGCATCGGCCGGGCGGTGGTCGAGGCGCTCGCCGCCGAGGGCGCCCGGGTGGCCTTCTGCGCCCGCACCCCCGACGACGTGGCGAGGGCCGAGCGCGAGCTGGGTGACGCCGGGCACGACGTGGCCGGCACCGCCCTGGACGTCGCCGACGCCGACGCGCTGAGCGCCTGGGTGGCCGCGTCCGCGCAGCGGTTCGGCGGCATCGACGTGGTGGTGGCCAACGTCAGCGCGCTGGCCATCGGCCCCGACCCGGACTTCTGGCGGGCCTCGTTCGAGATCGACCTGATGCACACCGTGCGCACGGTGGAGGCCGCGCTGCCGCACCTGGAGGCCAGCGGGGTGGGCTCGGTGATCGCGGTGTCCAGCGTGTCCGGCCGCGAGATCGACTTCACCGCCGGCCCGTACGGGGTGATGAAGTCCGCGCTGGTGCACTACACGTCCGGGCTGGCCCACCAGCTCGCCGGACGGGTGCGGGCGAACACGGTGTCGCCGGGGAACACCTACTTCGACGGCGGGGTCTGGCAGAGCATCGAGCAGAACGACCGCGAGCTGTTCGACACCGCGCTCGGGCTCAACCCGACCGGCCGGATGGCCCGCCCCGAGGAGATCGCCTACGGGGTGGTCATGCTGGCCAGCCCGCGGGCCAGCTTCATCACCGGCACCCACCTCGTCGTCGACGGCGCGCTGACCAGGGGGGTCCAGCTCTAGTGCCGCCCACCGGAGGGGAGCACTAGTGCGCGAGTTCCGCGTCGAGATCCCCGACTCCCAGCTCGACGACCTGCGCGACCGGCTGGCCCGCACCCGGTGGCCGGAGGCGACCACCATCGAGGGCTGGACGCAGGGGGTGCCGCTGGACTACGCCCGCGAGCTGTGCGGCTACTGGGCGACCGGCTACGACTGGCGCCGCTGCGAGGCCGAGCTGAACGCACTGCCGCAGTACCGCACCGTGCTCGACGGCGGCGGGGACGACTCGGTGGCCGTGCACCTGATCCACGCCCGGTCCCCGCACCCCGGCGCGCTGCCGCTGCTGCTCACCCACGGCTGGCCGGGGTCGGTGGTGGAGTTCCTCGGCGTCATCCGGGAGCTGACCGACCCGCCGGACCCGGCCGACGCCTTCCACGTGGTCGTCCCCTCGCTGCCGGGCTACGGGTTCAGCGACAAGCCGGCGGTGGCCGGGTGGGGGGTCGAGCGGATCGCCACCGCCTGGGCCCAGCTGATGGACCGGCTCGGCTACGACCGCTACGCCGCCCAGGGCGGCGACTGGGGGTCGATGATCACCGCGGCGCTGGGCACCGGGGCGCCGGAGAACCTGGTCGGCATCCACCTGACCATGCCGCTCGCCGCGCCCCCGCCGGAGCACGAGCAGCAGCCGCTGACCAAGGCGGAGAAGGCGGCGATGGCCGCCCGGAAGGCGTTCCAGCGGCACGGCACCGGCTACTCCGCCGAGCAGTCCACCCGGCCGCAGACCGTCGGGTACGGCCTGCTCGACTCCCCGGTGGCGCAGTGCACCTGGATCGTGGAGAAGTTCTGGGACTGGACCGACTGCGCCGGGCACCCGGAGAACGTCATCGGGCGCGACCGGCTGCTGGACAACGTGATGCTCTACTGGCTGCCCGGCACCGGCGCGTCCTCGGCCCGGCTGTACTGGGAGAGCTTCCACAGCCCCCGGCTGGACACCGTCGAGGTGCCGACCGGGGTGACCCTGTTCCCGCAGGAGCTGGTCCGGCTGCCCCGGCACTGGATCGAGCGCCGGTTCACCGACCTGCGGCACTGGAGCGAACCGGCCACCGGCGGCCACTTCGCCAGCCTGGAGCAGCCCGAGGTGTTCGTCGACGAGCTGCGCACCTTCTTCCGCCCCCTCCGGGGGTCGTGAGTGGACACCAGTGCCAGAACACCGCTCTCCGCTCACGAGCGCGTGAGCGCCCTGAGCAGCAGGTGCATGCCGGTGTCGGTGGAGCGCTCGCGGATGTCGGAGCGGGAGCCGGGCAGGTGGGGGTCGCGGGCGAGGACGGCGCCGGCGGCGGTGGTGACGCAGAAGCAGACGTAGCCGACCGGCTTGGCCTCGGTACCGCCGCCCGGACCGGCCACCCCGGTGATCCCGATGCCGACCTCGGCGCCGAACCGCTGCCGGGCGCCGTCGGCGAGCGCCCGGGCCACCTCCGGCGACACGGCGCCGTGCTCGACGATCATCTCCGCGGGCACGCCGAGCAGCGCGGTCTTGGCCGCGTTGGAGTAGGCGACCACCCCGCCGGCCACGTACTCCGAGGAGCCGGGCCGGTCGATCAGCCGGGAGGCCAGCATGCCGCCGGTGCAGGACTCGCCGGTGGCGACGGTCCAGCCCCGGTCCAGCAGCGCCCGGGCCACCAGCTCGTCGGTGCCGGTGCCGTCCGCGCTGATCAGGTGGCGGGCGTGCCGCGCGGCCAGCTCGGCGTGCAGCTCGTCGGCCACCGCGTCGGCGTCCGGCGCCGGGCGCAGGTCGACCTCCAGCTCGGAACGCCGCAGGCAGGTCGTCACCTCCACCCCGGACAGGTCGCGGGTGGCGCCGATGTCGCGCAGGGTGGCGGCGATCTCCGACTCGGGCAGGCCCATGTAGCGCAGCGACCGCGGGTGCGCGGGCGGCACGGTGGCCAGCAGCTCGCGCACCGGCGCGGACTCCACCGCCTCGGCCCACACGCCCTGCAGCTCCCGCGGGGGCCCGGGCAGCACCACGACCAGCGGCCCGCCGGTCCGCGGCACGACCAGCCCGGGGGCGGTGCCCACCGGCGGCAGCGCGAGGGCGCCGCGGGGCACCATGGCCTGCTTGCGGGTGGCCAGGTCCAACGCCTCGCCGCCGAACCCGGTGCGCTCCGCCCAGCCGGCCAGCTTGGCCTCGATGCGCACCCGCATCGGCTCGTCGAGCTGCATGTCCAGCCCGGCGAACGCGGCCACCACGTCGGCGGTCAGGTCGTCGGCGGTGGGGCCGAGCCCGCCGCTGGTCACCACCAGCACGCAGCCCGCGTCGGCGGCGTAGTGCAGCGCCGAGTCCAGGTCCTCCGGGCGGTCGCCGACCACCAGCAGGTGCGCCACCTCGAAGCCCAGCCCGACCAGCTCGCGGGACAGCCACGGCCCGTTCCGGTCGGGGATCGTGCCGGTCAGCAGCTCGCTCCCGGTGACGACGACGGCCGCCCGCGGCCTCTTGCCCACGCTCACCGGCTGACGCTATCCCGGCCCGCCCGGCGGCGCGAGAACCGCCACGCCGCCGTCAGGCCAGGTCGGGGTCCAGGTCCCGGCGCCCGGCTGCGACGGCGGCCAGCGCCAGCTCGACCGACTCGTCGCCGACCTGCACCGCCGCGCCGATCGGGCCGGGCTCGATGGTCAGCGCGCCCACCCCGATCGAGCGGGCCGGGCCGATCGCGGCCAGGTGCCCGGGGCCGCGGTCGGGGTGCGCGGCGTCGGTGACCAGCCGCAGGTCGGTGCCGTAGCGGCGGGAGCCCTGGGCGACCGAGCCCAGCCCGGGGATCACCCGGTCCAGCGCGCGGGCCCACAGCGACAGCCCGGCGTCGGCGTCGGGGTGCAGGTCCTCGGTGCCGCGGCAGAGCAGCGCGAGCACGTGCGTCGCCCCGCCGCGCAGCGCCCTGGCCACCGCCAGCGGCTCGCCGACCGACCCGTCCACCCAGCGCCGTCCGCCGTACTCGACCGGCGGACCGGCCAGCAGCGGGATGGTGGCGCTGGCCCGCAGCGCCCGCTTCCAGTCCGACACGCCGGTCATCCCGGTCAGCGTGTGGGGCAGCAGGTCGGCGGTGTCGGTGGCCACCACGTGCAGCGTGGCCCCGGTGCTGCCGAGCGCGGGCCAGTCCATCGGCTTGCGGCCGCCGAGCACGTCGACGAGGTGGTCCAGGGAGACCACCGGCCGGCGGGTGCGCAGCCGGCGCATGTCGATGAACGTCGGGGTGCACAGGTCCTCGGGGAAGCAGGCCGCGCACGCGGCCGCGTCGCCGGTGAGGAACGCCGCCGCGCTGTAGGAGCCGGACGACGCCCCGTAGACCTCGTCGAAGCCCGGCCGCAACCCGGCCCGGTCCAGGGCGCGCAGCATGCCGGCGACGTAGGCCCCGCGCATGCCGCCACCGCCGATCACCAGCGCCACCCGGTTGCCGTCCGCGCGCGCCCCGGCGACCGAGCCCTCGGAACGCCGGTCCATCAGCACCTGCAGGACCTCGCGGTCGCCGTGCAGGAAGGGCACCTCGCATTCCGTCGCCACCCAGCCAGGGTACGGCCCGGGCAGGCCCGATCCGGTCACACCCGACGGAGTGATCGGTCCTCCGGCAGGATGTCGCTCCATGACCGACCCGGGGTTGCACGACGTCATGGCGGAGGACCCGGCCGACTCCGCACCACTGGACCTCACCGCGCTCACCCCGGAACGCCAGGGTCAGCCGGCGGCCGTGCGGATCCAGCGCCGGGTGGAGTGGGCGCAGACCGACGCCGCCGGGCACCACCACTGGTCGGCGGTGCTGCACTGGGCCGAGCAGGCCGAGACGGTGCTGCACGAGCGGCTGGGCATCGCGCACCGCACGTTCGGCCGGGAGCCGCGGGTGCACCTGCAGCTGGACTTCTCCGGCCGGCTCTACTTCCGGGACCTGGTGGAGATCGAGATCACGGTGCGCCGGGTGGGCACGACCTCGGCCCGGTACGCCTTCACGGTGACCCGGGCGGGCGAGCTGGCCGCGACCGGCGAGCTGGTCACCGTGTACGTCGATCCGGGGACCGGCCGGCCCGAGCCCTGGCCGGACGACCTGCGCAGCGCCCTGACCGGGGGCGGTGAGCAGCTCCCGGAGCTGGTCGGGGCCGGGTGAGCGGCCCGCCAGGGCCGACCGGGTGATGCTGATCGTGTTGTGTGCCCGGCGGGCCCGCCCGTAGGGTTGGTCCGCGCATCCGTGGTCCGCCCGGATCGACCGTCCACACGAGTTCCGGTCCGCAGGCGAGTACGCGACGACGATCTCGAGGAGCCGGTACCGCTATGAACGGTGATCCATCCGTGGACCCCCGGACGGTCGGGCACGGCGTCGACGGTCTGGACGAGGACCTGCTCGGCGTCGACGACATCGACGAGGTGGTCCGGTTCGACATCGTCGACCACGGCGACGGCGCGCGGGTCGTGCACGTCGTCGGCGAGATCGACACGCTGACCGCGCCGGTCCTGCGCACCCGGCTCGACGAGCACCTGACCGAGGTCGAACTGCTGGTGCTCGACCTCACCGAGGTGACCTTCCTGGGCTCGGCCGGGCTGGCCGTGCTGGTCTACGCCAAGGACGAGGCCGACCGGCACAAGCACCGGTTCCGGCTGGTCCCGGGCTCGCGGATCGTGGTCCGGGCGCTGGAGGCGACCGGGCTGCTCACCCTGTTCGACCTGGCCGACACCGCCCAGGAGGCGCTGGCCGGGTGAGCACCGGGGAGGCGTAAGGGCGCCTGGTGGCCCCCGCGGTCTTCAACACCGACGTGGCCGAGCACCTCGGCCAGGCGGGTTCGATTCCCGTCCGCCTCCGCCACCCGTCCGGGCGGGGTTTCGGCCGCTGACCCGGCCGAGATCCCGCACCGGCGGCGCCGCGGGTGCCATGGTGGCCCCATGGACGCCCTCGACCCGACCACGCTGGGCGCGGCCGGGATCGCCGCCGTGGTCCACGACGGCCGGACCAGCGCGGTGCAGGTGGCCAGGGCGCACCTGGCCCGGATCGCCGAGCACGACGGGGAGCTGGGCGCCTTCCAGGCCTGCGACCCGCAGCGGGTGCTCGCCGAGGCCGGGGCGGTGGACGCCCGCCCGGACCGGTTCGCGCTGCCGCTGGCCGGGGTGCCGGTCGCGGTCAAGGACAACGTCGACGTGGCCGGTTACCCCACCCGGCACGGCTCGGCCGCGACCCCGGACCGGCCGGCCCGTCGGGACGACGAGCTGGTCCGGCGGCTGCGCGCGGCCGGCGCCGTGGTGATCGGCAAGACCCGGATGCCGGAGCTGGCGATCTGGGGGTTCACCCACTCGGCCCTGGGCACCACCCGCAACCCGCACGACCCCGGGCGCGACCCGGGCGGGTCCTCCGGGGGCAGCGCCGCGGCGGTGGCCGCCGGGATGGCCACCCTCGCGCTGGGCACCGACGGCGGCGGGTCGATCCGGATCCCGGCCGGCTACTGCGGGGTGGTCGGGCTGAAGCCGGGCCGGGACGTGGTGCCGCTGCCGGGCGGGGCGGACGAGCACTGGTGCGGGCTGAGCGTGGTCGGGCCGCTGGCCCGGACCGCGGCCGACGCCGCGCTGATGTTCGACGTGCTGGCCGGCCGATCCCGACCGGCCGAGGACGGCGGCGCTCCATGGCCGGCCCGGGTGGCGCTGTCGTTGCGCAGCCCGCTGCCGGTGGGCCGGCTGCACGCCGACC
>DASQMQ010000368.1:0-4936 GCA_035645455.1 Pseudonocardia sp. | reverse complement strand
GGACGTCCCGGACGACCTGCCCTACGTCTGGCCGGTCCGGTCGGCGACCGCGGTCGCCGCCGAGCGCAAGCGGGCGGCGCGCGCCGCGGCCGGGCCGGGCTGAGAAACCGGTCGTCCCCGCGGTGGCCCGGACCTACCCGTTCCGGACGTCGGCGACCTGTCGCCGGGGCAGCCGGCAGCCCATCGCCGCCGGGTGACCGAGGCCGGTTGCGAGGACGCGGTGACCGCCCGCGAGGTGTCCGACGTCAGGCCGGCTCGGCCAGCCCGGCGAGCTGGTCGGCGAAGGCGTCCAGGACGGCCGTCGCGGCGGCGCCGTCCCGGTCGACCAGCCAGGCCACGGTGACCCCGTCGGTGACCACCACCAGCATCCGGGCCACCGCCTCGACCGGGAGCGCCCAGCGCACGCCGCAGCCGGCCGCGATCTCGCGCAGGGTGTCCGCGGCGGTGCGGTGGTAGGCCTCGTACTGGCGCTGGGCCACCCCGGCCAGCCCGGCGTCGCCCAGCGCGTGCTGGGTGAGCGCCACCAGCACCGACTCCCGGTTGGGGTCGGCCTGCACGGTGTCCCAGTAGCCGCGCAGGGTCGCCCGCAGCGACTCGGCGACCGTGCCGCGCAGCACCGCCCCACCCGCCCGGGCCTCCTCCAGCTCGCGCATGGCCTGCTCGGTCAGCTCCACCAGCAGCTCCTGCTTGGAGGCGAAGCAGTAGTGGAACGCGGCCAGCGGCGCCCCGGCCTCGGCGCACACCCGCCGGGTGGTGGCGGCGGCGAACCCGTCGCGCCCGATCACCCGGAACGCCGCGTCGACCAGTTGGCGGCGGCGTTCGGTCGCCGGTACCCGGGCCATCGGACTCCCCTCGCCGCACCGCGTGGCAACAGCTCTGGGTCAAGCGTCCCAGACGATTGACAGGCTGTGGTGGAGGTCGCACGATCACCTCCGTCCCCCGGGATCGGGAGGTGGCGGTGGCGGACATCGGCAGCGCGGGGGTCGGCGCGACCGGCCCGCGAGACCCCGAGGAGATCCGATGACCAGGGCGGCGACCTGGCAGAACTGGGCGGGCAACCAGCGCACCGACCCGGTCCGGACGGTCCGCGCCCGGGACGCCGGCGACGTCGCCGCCGCGATCGGCGAAGCCGCCCGGGACGGGTTGCGGGTCAAGGCCCTGGGCAGCGGGCACTCGTTCACCGGCGTGGCGGTCGCCGACGGCGTCGCGGTGCTGACCCCTTCCGATCCGGCCGGACTGCGGGTGGACAGCGCGACCGGACGGGCCGTGGTGCCGGCCGGGATGACCCTGCGCGCGCTCAACGAGCTGCTCTGGCGGCACGGGCGCGCGCTGCCCAACCTCGGCGACATCGACGCCCAGACCATCGCCGGGGCGATCTCCACCGGCACCCACGGCACCGGCGCCGGGCACCGCGGGCTGGCCGCGCAGGTCGTGGGCTGCCGGATCGTGCTGGCCGACGGGTCGGTGGTGGACTGCTCGGCCGAGCACGAGCCGGAGCTGTTCTCGGTCGCCCGGCTGGGGCTGGGCGCGTTCGGGGTGCTGGTCGAGGTGACCCTGCAGACCGTGCCGGCGTTCATGCTGCACGCCCGCGAGGCCGCGCTGCCGCTGCCGGGGGTGCTGTCCGAGCTGGACGCGCTGACCGCGGAGAACGAGCACTTCGAGTTCTACTGGTTCCCGCACACCGACGTGGCCGCGACCAAGCGCAACAACCGCAGCCACGCCGACGGCCCCACCCGCGGGAAGGTCGCCGAGTGGGTCGGCGACGACCTGCTCGGCAACGGCGCGTTCGGGGCGCTCTGCCGGGCCGGCCGGACCGCGCCGCGGCTGGTGCCCCGGCTGAACCGGCTGCTGGCCGACCGGTTCGCCGCCGGCGAGTACGTCGACCGCTGCTACCGGGTGTTCACCAGCCCGCGCCGGGTGCGGTTCCTGGAGATGGAGTACGCGGTCCCCCGCGAGGCGTTCGGCGAGGCGTTCGCCGGGCTGCGGGCCGCGGTCGACCGGCACGCGCGGGGGGTCATGTTCCCGGTCGAGGTGCGGGTGGCCGCGGCCGACGAGGTGCCGCTGTCCACCGCCTCCGGCCGCGACTCCGCCTACCTGGCCGTGCACGTCCACCGCGGGCAGCCGCACGAGGCCTACTTCGGCGCCGTCGAGTCGGTGATGGTCGCCCTGGGCGGGCGCCCGCACTGGGGCAAGCTGCACACCCGCACCGCGGCGACGCTGCGCGGGAGCTACCCGGAGTTCGACCGGGTGGTCGCCCTGCGCGACGAGCTCGACCCGGAACGCCGGTTCGGCAACGCCTACCTGGAGCGGGTGCTCGGATGACCCCGAAGACCGTGCACGACCTGCAGACGCCGGCGCTGCTGGTCGACGTCGACGCCTTCGAGGCCAACCTCGCCGACATGGCCGCCGTGCTGCCCGGCCCCCGCCTGCGCCCGCACGTCAAGGCGCACAAGACCACCGCGCTGGCCGCCCGCCAGGTCGCCGCCGGGCACCGCGGCTTCACCTGCGCCACGATCCGCGAGGTCGAGGGCATGGTCGCGGCCGGCCTGGGCGAGGACCTGCTGCTGGCCAACGAGGTCCTCGACGCCGCGCGGCTGGGTCCGCTGGTCGAGGCGGGCGCGCGGATCACCGTCGCGGTGGACTCCGAACCGACCCTGGCCGCGGTCGTCGCCGGGGGAGTGCGCGAGGTCCTGGTCGACGTCAACGTCGGCCTGCCCCGCTGCGGCATCGCCCCCGACCGGGCCGGGTGGCTGGCCGACCGCGCCCGCGCCGCCGGGATCGGGGTCCGCGGGGTGATGGGCTACGAGGGCCACCTGATGATGCTGGCCGACCCGGCCGAGCGCGCCCGGCTGACCGAGGAGTGCATGGCGCGGCTGCTGGCCGCGCACGCCGACGTCGGCGGGGACGTGGTGTCGGGCGGCGGAACCGGGACCTACGCGATGAACACCTGGGTCACCGAGGTGCAGGCCGGCTCCTACGCGCTGATGGACACCGCCTACACCGCGGCCGGGCTGCCGTTCCGGCAGGCGCTGACGGTGCTCGGGACCGTGGTGTCGGCGACCGCGCCGGCCGGGGACGTGCCGGGCTGGGCGGTGGCCGACGTGGGGCTCAAGTCGCTGGGGATGGATCACGGCAACCCGACCGTGCCCGGGGGGCAGGTGTGGTTCTGCTCCGACGAGCACCTGACGTTCGGGGCGGCGGAGTCGCCCCGGGTCGGGGACCGGGTGCGGGTGCTGCCGGCGCACGTCGACCCGACGGTGGCGCTGCACGAGCGGATGCACCTCGTGCGGGGGGACGAGGTGCTGGACAGCTGGGAGGTCGACCTGCGGGGCTGGTAGCCCGCGCTCGTCTCCCGGGCGAGCCCGGGCCCACCGCTCCGCCCGCGTGCACCGTGACCGGCGAGGTCGTGGTCGGCTCTGCGGACGGCTATCAACAGTATCGAACAGTATCGAACAGTGTGGTTGCGTTGACGGCCGCAGAGCGCCCCGAACACCGGTACTCCGGTGACCGCCAGCAGCCGCCTCCCGGCCTCCCGCAGCGCCGTGCAGGCCGGGCCCGACCCCAGGGGTCGTGCGACGACAACGACGCCTCTGGTCAAGGTTCTCGCCCACGACCACCATCGGCGGCATGGGGACTGACGAGGGCGGGCTGCTGCGGCTGGCGGCGGAGCGGGCGATCGCCTACGCGGCCGGGATCGACGAGCGGGCGGTGGTGCCGACGGCCGCGGCTCTGGCCGGGCTGGCCGCGTTCGACGAGGAGCTGACCGCAGCCGGTCGGCCCGCGGCGGACACCCTCCGCCTGCTCGACGAGATCGGCGGCCCGGCCACCACGGCCAGCACCGGGTCGCGCTACTTCGGCTTCGTCACCGGCGGCACCCTGCCGGTCGCGCTGGGCACCTCGTTCCTGGCCGCGGCGTGGGACCAGAACGCGGCGCTGCCGGTCATGTCGCCGGTCGCCGCCACCGTGCACGACGTCGTCCGGCGGTGGCTGCTGGACCTGCTCGCCCTGCCCGCCGGCACCGACGTCGCGTTCGTGACCGGGGCGACGGTCGCGAACGCGGCCGGTCTGGCCGCGGCCCGGGACGCTCTGCTGGCCGCGGCCGGCTGGGACGCGCCGGCCGACGGGCTGTTCGGCGCCCCGCCGGTGTCCGTGGTGGTCGGCGAGCACGCGCACTCCACGCTGCGCAAGTCCCTGGGCCTGGTGGGGCTGGGCCGTGACCGGGTGCACGTGGTGCCGGCCGACGACCAGGGCCGCATCCGCGCCGACCGGCTGCCCGACCTGCCCGGTCCGGTGCTGCTGTGCGCGCAGGCCGGTGAGGTCAACTCCGGGGCCTTCGACCCGTTCGACGCGCTGGCCGACTGGGTCGCCGCCCGCGACGGCTGGCTGCACGTGGACGGGGCGTTCGGGCTGTGGGCGCTGGCCGACCCCACCCGCGCCGGCCTGGTGCGCGGAGTGGACCGCGCGGATTCCTGGGCCACCGACGCGCACAAGTGGCTCAACGTCACCTACGACAGCGGACTGGTGCTCGTGCGCCGGCCGGGGGCGCTGCGCCGGACCTTCACCGCGGCCGCCGGCTACCTGCCCTCCGACGTCGGGTTCGAGGCCATGCACCACACCCCGCAGTCCTCGCAGCGGGCCCGGCAGTTCGAGGTCTGGGCGGTGCTGCGCACCCTGGGCCGGGACGGGGTCGCCGACCTGGTCCAGCGGTCCTGCGCCACCGCGGTCGCGCTGGCCGAGCGGTTGGCCGGGCACGGGTTCACGGTGTGCAACGACGTGGTGCTCAACCAGGTGCTGGTCCGGCCACCACGCCCGGGGACGACCGCGGCGCTGGTCGCGGCGGTGCAGGCGGACGGCCGGGTCTGGTGCGGCCCGACGGTCTGGCGCGGGGCGCCGGCGATGCGGGTGAGCGTGTCGTCGTGGCGGACCTCGCCGGCCG
>DASQMQ010000367.1:0-18895 GCA_035645455.1 Pseudonocardia sp. | reverse complement strand
CTCGACGACCTGGACGTCGCGACGTTCGACCTGGTCATGGCGACCAACGTGCGGGCCCCGTTCATGGCTGCCCGGGCCGCGGCCCGGCACCTGGGCGCGGGCGGGCGGATCATCACCATCGGCAGCAACATGGTCGGCCGCACCCCGTTCCCGGGCTTCGCGCTCTACTCGACGAGCAAGACCGCGCTGGTCGGGCTGACCAAGGGCCTCGCCCGCGACCTGGGTCCGCGGGGGATCACCGCGAACCTGGTCAACCCGGGCCCGACCGACACCGACGCCAACCCGGCCGACGGCCCGATGTCGGCCACCATCGCCGGGCTGACCGCGCTGGGGCGGTACGGCCGCCCGGCCGAGATCGCCGACGTCGTCGCGTACCTGGCCGGGCCCGGCGCCGGGTTCGTCACCGGTGCGGCGATCGACGTCGACGGCGGCTTCACCGCCTGACCCCCGCCCGCCCCCGACTGCCGGGAAAGCCACCTTCCGGACCGATTCCGTCCTGAAAGTGGCTTTCCCGGCACGGGGTCCTTTTCGTCAGGTTAGCGCTGTGACCTGCGGCGACGTCCTGTGGTGGGGAGGTGCACCCGCTAGGGTTCCGGCGGATCCGAGTTCGACCGAGGGGGCGAGAGTGTCAGCGAGTGGTGGGACCCGGGCGATCATCGCCGCACTGGTGGCCAACGCCGGGATCGCGGTGGCCAAGTTCGTCGGCTACCTGATCACCGGGTCGTCGTCGATGCTGGCCGAAGCGGTGCACTCGGTGGCCGACACGTCCAACCAGGGGTTGCTGCTGCTCGGCGGCGTCCGGGCCAAGCGCGCGGCGACCAGCGAGCACCCGTTCGGCTACGGCCGCGACCGCTACTTCTACTCGTTCGTGGTGGCGCTGCTGCTGTTCAGCCTCGGCTCGGTGTTCGCCCTGTACGAGGGCATCCACAAGCTGGAGTCGCACGAGCCGCTGACCTCGCCGCTGGTCGCGGTGGTCATCCTGGTGGTGGCCATCGGGCTGGAGACCTACTCGTTCCGCACCGCGATCGTGGAGTCCCGCCCGCTCAAGGGCAACGGCACCTGGTGGCAGTTCATCCGCCAGTCCAAGACCCCGGAGCTGCCGGTGGTGCTGCTGGAGGACCTGGGCGCGCTGGTCGGGCTGATCCTGGCGCTGCTCGGGGTCGGGCTCACGGTGCTCACCGGCGACGCGATCTTCGACGCGATGGGCACCATCGCGATCGGCGTCCTGCTCGGCGTCATCGCCATCATCCTGATCATCGAGATGAAGAGCCTGCTGATCGGCGAGGGGGCCGCGCCGGGGGTGCTGTCCAAGGTCATGGCGGCGCTGGAGACCGAGCCGGTGCAGCGGGTCATCCACATCCGCACCCAGTACATCGGCCCGGAGGAGATGCTGGTCGCGGCCAAGATCGCGCTGACGCCGGGGCTGCCGATGGCCGAGGTCGCCCGGGCCATCGACGCGGCCGAGGCGCGGATCCGGGAGGCCGTCCCGGAGGCCCGGATGATCTACCTGGAGCCCGACCTGGACCGCGCGGCCGCGCACGCCTGATCCGTCGGCCCGGACGGGGTGGCCGGACGCCGGTGGTCGCCGAGGGTTGCTCGGAGTACCTGTGCACGTCGCCGCCGCTCCAGGGTAGATTCCGTTGCGGGTATATAGCTCGACGGGTATGCTGGCCGGGTGCCGTTCGAGGTGCTCGCCGAGCCCGCCCGCCGGCGGATCCTGGACCTGCTGCGGGAGCGCCCGCGGCTGGTCGGGGAGCTGACCGCCGAGCTCGGCCTGAGCCAGCCGGGGACCTCCAAGCACCTGCGGGTGCTGCGCGAGGCCGGGCTGGTCCGGGTCCGGGCCGAGGCCCAGCGCCGCTGGTACGAGCTGGTCCCCGAGCCGCTGGCCGAGATCGACGCGTGGCTGGCGCCCTACCGGTGGATGTGGGCCGACCGGTTCGACGCCCTCGAACGGCACCTGGATGCCGACACCGAGGAGGAACCGTGACCGAGAACCTCACCACCGAGAACGGCCGGTCCGTGCTGCGGGTGCGGCGCCGCCTGGCGCACCCGCCGGCGAAGGTCTGGGCGGCCCTGGTCGAACCGGACCGGCTGGCCGAGTGGTTCCCGTCCGCCGCGAGACCGGAGCTGCGGGTCGGCGGCACCGTGCAGTTCGCGGACGGCGAGCCGGGCACGGTCACCGACCTGGACCCACCCCGTCTGATCGCCTACACCTGGGGCACCGACCACCTCCGCTGGGAGGTCGAGCCGGACGGCGACGGCGCCGTGCTGACCCTGCTGCACTCGTTCGCCGACCGGGCCGGCGCGGCCAGCTTCGCCGCCGGGTGGGAGACCTGCCTGGCCGCGCTGGGCCTGGCCCTGGCCGGACGGCCCGGGGAGGACCCGGGGGTCGACCACATCGCCCGGCACGAGCAGCTGGTCTCCGAGTTGGGCCTGGACGTCGCGGACACCGAGCCGACCCCGGACGGCTGGCGGGTGCGGTTCGAGCGCCAGCTGACCCGCCCGGCCGAGGCGGTCTGGCCGGACCTGGCCGGCGCCTGGCCGGACGCCGGCCCGGTGCTGGTCCGGGACCAGCCGAAGGTCCTGGAACAGGAGGTCCCGGGCGGCCGGGTGCGCTGGGAGCTGGGCGAGGGCACCGGCCACGGCGCCCGCCTGGTGCTCACCTGGACCGGCCGCGACGAGACCGCCCGCGACGCCGCCGCCACCCACGCCCCCGTCCGCGCCGCCGCCCTCGCCCGCTGACCCCACCCGTCGAGAACGAAGTTGGCGTGATCGAAAGCGCTTGTTGATCACCGCAACCTCGTTCTCGACGGGGGTGGGACCAGCCGGCCGCCGCGGGGTCGTGCGTGGAAACAGGGCTAGGGCCCGGGTCTCCACGCACGACCGTGGAAGCGGACGAGGTGGGTGGCCGGGTCGTGCTGGACGGTGGGCGCGCCGTCGACGACGAGGTCCGCGCGGTCGCGGGTGCCGGCGGCGGCGAAGTGCCGCTCCTCCTGGGCCGCCCAGCGCTCCCAGTGCGGCCGGTAGGCGGCCTCGCCGTCGCGGTCCATGCCGCGGCGGAACCGCTGCGCGGCCGGGGTCTCCACCCACACCAGCAGCGACGCGTGCGCGGCCGTCGTACCGGCGCCGACACCCTCGACGACCAGCACGTCCGGAATGCCCAGCTCGACCGCCTCGGCGTACCGGTCGGCGGCCCAGTCCCAGCGCCGGTAGGCGGCCGGACGCCCGTTCGCCAGCGGCTCGACGATCTCGTCGGACAGCCGGGCGGCGCCCTCGTCCAGCCCGTCCCAGCCGGCGTACAGGTCGTCCATGTGCACGACGGGCGGGTCGCCGAGCGCGGCGGCCAGTCGGTCGGCCAGCACCGTCTTCCCCGACCCGGACGGCCCGTCCACGCAGACCAGCCGGGTGCCGCCGCACCGCGCCGGAGCCGCGCGCACCCGGTCGGCCAGCTCCGCGTACCCGACGACGTCCCGGTCGAGCCGGTCCAGCGCCGGGATCCGCCGGTCCTTCGCCATCAGCGCTCCTCCCGGTCGTGAGCGGGAACCGGTGTTCGAGCACCGATTCCCCACTCACCACCGTGGTCAGCCGGCAGGGGTGGGCTCGCGGTCGGCCCGGTACTCGGCGAACTTCTCGCGCAGCGTCTTCTTGGAGAACTTGCCGACGCTGGTCTTGGGCACCTCGTCGATGAACTCGACGCCGTCGGGCAGCCACCACTTGGCCACCCGCGGCTCCAGGAACGCGATGATCTCCTCGGCGGTCACCGTCTCGCCCGGCTGGACGACCACGCAGGCCAGCGGCCGCTCCACCCACTTCGGGTGCGGGATGGCGATCACCGCCGCCTCGACCACCTTGGGATGGGCCATGATCTCGTTCTCCAGCTCCACCGAGCCGATCCACTCGCCGCCGGACTTGATCAGGTCCTTGGTGCGGTCCACCAGCCGCACCGAGCCGTACCGGTCGACCGAGGCGACGTCGCCGGTGCGCAGCCAGCCGTCCTCGGTGAACTGCGCGCCGCCGCCCTCGCCGCGGTAGTACTCGCTGGCGATCCACGGCCCGGCCGCCTGGATCTCGCCGGACGCGGTGTCGTCCCACGGCTGCGCCTCGCCGGTGTCCGGGTCGACCAGCCGCACGTCCACCAGCGGGACCGGGTAGCCCTGGCGGGCCCGCGCGTCGGCGCGCTGGTCCTCGGTCAGCTCGGCGTGCTGGGTGCGCAGCACCGACATGGTGGCGATCGGGCTGGTCTCGGTCATGCCCCAGGCGTGCAGCATCGGCAGCCCGATCGCCTCCCGGTAGGCCTCCGACAGCGCCCTCGGCACGGCCGAGCCGCCGCACAGCACGACGCGCAGCGCGGACAGGTCGTGCTCGCCCAGCAGCGGCAGCATCCCCATCCAGATGGTGGGGACACCACCGGTGACGGTCACCCGGTGCCGCTCCAGCAGCCCGGCGATCGCCTTCGGGGTCATGTTCGGCCCGGGCATGACGATGTCGGTGCCGGCCAGCAGGCAGCCGTAGGGCAGGCCCCAGGCGTTGGCGTGGAACATCGGCACGACCGGCAGCACGACGTCGCGCTCGGACAGCCCGGCGCCGTCGGCGACGAGCGTGATCAGCGAGTGCAGCACCGCGGACCGGTGGCTGTAGACCACGCCCTTCGGGTTGCCGGTGGTGCCCGACGTGTAGCACATCGCGGCCGCGGTGTTCTCGTCGACGACCGGGAAGGCGCCCTCGAACGGGGTGGCCGCGGCCAGCAACTCCTCGTAGTCGTGCACCCGCGGGTCGGACGGGACCTCGGCGTCCGAGCCGTCGTCGATGACGACCACGTGCCGCACCGTCTGCAGCTTGTCGACCAGCGGCCAGAACAGCGGCAGCAGCGACCGGTCGACGAAGACGACCTCGTCCTCGGCGTGGTTGGCGATGTAGACCACCTGCTCGGGGAACAGCCGGATGTTGAGCGTGTGCAGCACCCGGCCGGTGCACGGCGCGGCCAGGTACAGCTCCAGGTGGCGGCCGGTGTTCCAGCAGAACGTGCCGACCCGGCCGTCCGCGCCGATCTCCAGGGTGTCCAGCACCGTGGCCAGCCGCCGCACCCGCTGCGCCCACTCCGCGACGGTCGTGGTGGTCTCCTCGGTGGCGCCCGCGGTGACGATCGACTTGTGGCCGAAGTACTGCTCGGCGCGGTGGAAGACGTGGGACAGGCTCAGCGGCCGGTCCTGCATGAGTCCGAGCATCGGTGCTCCTCCGACGATCTGGTGCGGCGCCGACCTGGTGCGGCGAGCCGACGCTACCGCCGCCGCACCGCGGTGACCATCAGCCGATCCCGGGTCGGGCCTGGTCGGCGAGCTCCTTGGCGATGTTGCCGGCCACCACGGTCGGGAACCGTTCGGTCCGCCGGACGGCGTCGTCGAAGCCGCGGACACCGGTGCCGAGCCGCTTCGGCTCGGCGGGGCGGGGGCGACCAGGATCTGCCGGGCGGCGTCGGCGTCGTCGAACAGGGCGGCCTCGCGCCACATCATCCAGTGCTCGGCGGAGCCGAGGGACACGCCGCCGGGCGCCCGCGTCGTGATCGGCACCCGTCGGAGCCGGACCTGGACGGAGTCCTGCGGTTAGGCTCGACGGCCGTGACGCCCTCCGGCCAGACGGCATCGGTCTGCCTCGACGTGGGCTCCACCTGGACCAAGGCCGTGCTGGTAGCGGCGGACGGGTCGCTGGTCGGCTTCGCCGAGCACCCGACGACCCGCCACGACGTCCTGGAAGGGGTCGACGCCGCGGTCCGCGGGGTGTCCGCGGCGGGCGGCGGGCGGCCGACCGACCGCGAGCCCGAGCTGCTGGCCTGCTCGTCGGCCGGTGGCGGGCTGCGGCTGGCCGTCGTCGGCTCGGAGCGGTTGACGGCCACCGAGGTCGGGCACCGGGTCGCCTGCTCGGCCGGGGCCCGCGTGGTGCACGTGCACGGCGGGCCGCTCGAACCGGCCGACGTGCGGTTGCTGCGCGGCGCCCGCCCCGGCGTGGTGCTGCTGGTCGGCGGGTCCGACGGGGACGACCCCGCCGCGTTGCTGCACAACGCCGGGCGGCTGGCCCGGGCCCGGATCCGGTTCCCGATCGTGCTGGCCGCCAACGCCGCCGCCCGCGACGACGCCGCCGCGCTGCTGCGCGCCACCGGCCGCACCGTGGTGATCTCGGACAACGTCATGCCGCGACCGGGGGAGATCGTCCCGGCGCCGGCCCGGGCCGCGCTGGCCCGGCTCTACGCCCGGCACGCCGTCGGTGCCCGCGGCCCGGCCGCCGGGCCGCGCTTCCGCCGGCTGGCCAAGGTCGCCACCCCGGACGCCGTCGGGCACGCCGCGGGCCGGCTCACCCGGATGTCGGGCCGCCGGGTGCTGCTGGTCGACGTCGGCTGCGCCACCACCGACGTCCACTCCGCGCTGGACGGGCCGGGCAGCCGCACCGTCGAGGGCGACCTCGGCATGCGCGCCGCGGCCGAGGGCGTGCTCGTCGCCGGGCAGACCGAGGGCGTGGTCGACCCGGTGGAGGCCGACCTGCTCGGCCCGACCGTGGCGCGGATGGTCAGCGAGGTCGGCTACGTCCCGCGCGACCCCGGCAGCGCGGCCGAGGACCGGCGCATCGCCGCGGTCGCCGCGGTGATCGCGGTGCGCCGCCACCTGCGCGCGCACGAGGGCGCCGGGAAGGAGATCGGGCTCGTGGTGCTGTCCGGCGGGGTGTTCCGGCAGCGCCAGCGGCCGGGCGCGCTGGCCGCTGTGGTGTCGACGCTGCAGGCCGACCCGGTGCTGGCCGACCCCCTGCGCGAGGTGCCGGTGGTGGTGGACGCCGACTTCGCGGTCGCCCCGGCCGGGCTCCTCGCCGCGCACGGGCGGACGGCGGCGGCCGAGGCGCTGCTGCGGGACCACCTGCTGGGCTGATCGCCGGTTGCGGCGGGAGAGCCGCACCGGTGCGGCTGATCCGCCGCATCCGACGATCGCGGCTCCCGATGTGAGCTGTGCCACCCGCTACCCCGGGGTCGGGTTGACACCGCCCCGGTGGCCCGTCAGGCTGGAACGGCAGGGATCTGCGGGGGCCGAGAGGCGCTGCGACGGACGAGGGTCCGCCACGCTCGGCCGCCGACCACATGAGAAAGGGCGCCTTCTCCACCAGGAGAGTTCCACCGGTGCCGCTCATGACGTCCCGATCCGAACCGAGGTCCGTCCCGGACCCGTACTCGCCTGCACCCTGCGCGGAAGTGCCCGCGCCGCGCCCGGCCCCCGCGGGCCCGCGCCCGGCCGGCAACCCTGTTCACCGAGGAGGCGTAACCACCTGATGACCGCTACTGCCGACAAGACTGCGACCGATCCGACCGGCCGGCTGCAGAACCTGAACGGCATCGACTTCGCCGTCGCCGACCTGGGTCTGGCCGAGTTCGGCCGCAAGGAGATCCGGCTGGCCGAGCACGAGATGCCCGGCCTGATGGAACTGCGCCGCGAGTACGCCGAGGCCCGCCCGCTGCACGGGGCCCGCGTCGCCGGCTCGCTGCACATGACGGTGCAGACCGCGGTGCTGATCGAGACGCTGGTGTCGCTGGGCGCCGAGGTCCGGTGGGTCAGCTGCAACATCTTCTCCACCCAGGACCACGCCGCCGCGGCCACCGTCGTCGGCCCGCACGGCACCCCCGAGGCGCCCCAGGGCGTCCCGGTGTTCGCCTGGAAGGGCGAGACGCTGGAGGAGTACTGGTGGTGCACCGAGCAGCTGTTCCTGTTCCGTGACGAGGACGGCGGGCTGGTCGGCCCGAACATGATCCTCGACGACGGCGGCGACGCCACGCTGCTGGTGCACAAGGGCGTCGAGTACGAGAAGACCGGCGTCGTGCCCACCGTCGAGGACGACGACCTGTCGGTCTCCGACGAGTACCGGATCATCTTGGAGACCCTGCGCCGCTCGCTCGCCGCCGAGCCGCAGCGCTGGACCACCGTCGCGGACGGCATCCGCGGGGTCACCGAGGAGACCACCACCGGCGTGCACCGGCTCTACCAGCTCGCCGAGCAGGGCCAGCTGCTGTTCCCGGCGATCAACGTCAACGACTCGGTCACCAAGAGCAAGTTCGACAACACCTACGGCATCCGGCACTCGCTGATCGACGGCCTGAACCGGGCGACCGACGTGCTGATCGGCGGCAAGGTGGCGCTGGTCTGCGGGTTCGGCGACGTGGGCAAGGGCTCGGCGTCCGCGCTGGCCGGCCAGGGCGCCCGGGTGATCGTCTCCGAGGTCGACCCGATCTGCGCGCTGCAGGCGCTGCTGCAGGGCTTCCAGGTCGCCACCCTGGACTCGGTGATCGACAAGGCCGACATCATCGTCACCACCACCGGCAACAAGGACATCATCACCACCGAGGCGATGTCCCGGATGAAGCACCAGGCGATCGTGGCCAACGTCGGTCACTTCGACAACGAGATCGACGTGGCCGGCCTCGGCCGGATCCCGGGCATCATCAGGATCAACATCAAGCCGCAGGTAGACGAGTGGGTGTTCCCGGACGGGCACTCGATCATCCTGCTGTCCGAGGGCCGGCTGATGAACCTGGGCAACGCGACCGGCCACCCGTCGTTCGTGATGTCCAACAGCTTCTCCAACCAGGTGATCGCGCAGGTCGAGCTGTTCACCAAGTTCGAGGAGTACAACAAGGACGTCTACCGGCTGCCCAAGCACCTGGACGAGAAGGTCGCCCGGATCCACGTGCTGGCCCTGGGCGGGGAGCTGACCAAGCTCACCAAGGACCAGGCCGAGTACATCGGCGTGGACGTCGAGGGCCCGTACAAGCCCGAGCACTACCGCTACTGATCCCCGTCCGTGCGTGGGTCTCCCGGCTGTCCCGCGGTGGCCGCGGCCGGGAGACCCGCGCACGATGGGGCGGTGGGTCCGGACGGGAACGGTGACGGCTGGGTGCGCTGCGCCCTGGGCCACGACCACTGGGGGCGGTTCGGCGCGGCCGGCCTGCTGCTCTGGCACGACGGCCGCGTGCTGCTCCAGCACCGCTCCCGGTGGAGCCACCACGGCGGCACCTGGGGCGTCCTCGGCGGCGCCCGCGACCGCGGGGAGTCCGCGGCCGCCGCCGCCCAGCGGGAGGCCGACGAGGAGTCCGGGCTCGACGCCGCCGGCTACGCGGTCGTCGGCGAGCACGTCGACGACCACGGCGGGTGGGCCTACACGACGGTCGTCGCGCGGGCGCTGAGCCCGGCCCTGCCGCGCAGGCTCAGCTGGGAGACCGTCGAGGTGCGCTGGGTCGCCGCGGACGACGTCGTCGCGCTGCCGCTGCACCCCGGCTTCGCCGAGACGTGGTCCACCGTCCGCATCCTGGCCGGCTGACCGCGCTGTCGGAGCAGGGCACCCCGGTGCTCCGGCCCCGCGGGCGAGCCCGCGCTACGGTCGGCGGATGGGGCTGCTGGTGGTCGTCGAAGGGCTCGACGGCGCGGGCAAGAACACCGTCGCCGGCGCTCTCGCCGCCGCGCTGCACGACCGGGGCGCCGCCGTCGCCCGCTTCGCCTTCCCCCGCTACGACGCCGACGTGCACGCCGAGCTGGCCCGCGACGCCCTCTACGGCCGGGTCGGCGACCTCGGCGACTCCGTGCACGGCATGGCGGTGCTGTTCGCCCTGGACCGCCGGGCCGCCGCGGACGACCTGCGGGCCGCGTCGGCCGCGCACGACGTCGTCCTGGTCGACCGGTACGTCGCCTCCAACGCCGCCTACGGGGCCGCGCGCCTGCACCAGGACGCCGACGGGGAGTTCGTCGCGTGGGTGCGGGCCACCGAGGTCGGGCGGTTCGGCGTCCCGGTGCCCGACCACCAGCTGCTGCTCGAGGTCCCCGAGCGGGTCGCGGCGGGTCGCGCGGAGCGCCGTGAGCGCACCGAACCCGGCCGCGGCCGGGACGCCTTCGAGGCCGACGGCGGCCTGCAGAAGCGCACCGCGGCGGTGTACGCGCAGCTCGCGGCGGCGGCGTGGCTGTCGCCGTGGTCCGTGCTGGACGGCGTCGCCGGCCCGGACGCCGACGCCCTCGCCGCCCGGCTGCTGGGGTAGCGCGGCCACTCGATCGGCCCCCACGCGGCCGGTGACCAGCGGATGGGATGCTGGGACCATGAAGTCGCGGGTACTTGTGGTGGACGACGATCCGGCGCTGGCCGAGATGCTGACCATCGTGCTGCGCGGGGAGGGTTTCGACACCGCGGTGGTGGGCGACGGCACCCGCGCCCTGCCGGCCGTCCGCGAGCTGCGCCCGGACGTGGTGCTGCTGGACCTGATGCTGCCCGGGATGAACGGCATCGACGTCTGCCGGGCGATCCGCTCGGAGTCCGGGGTGCCGATCGTGATGCTCACCGCCAAGACCGACACGGTGGACATCGTGCTCGGCCTGGAGTCCGGCGCCGACGACTACGTCGTCAAGCCGTTCAAGCCCAAGGAGCTGGTGGCCCGGATCCGGGCCCGGGTGCGGCGCACCGAGAACGAGCCGGCCGAGCAGCTGGCCATCGGCGAGGTCTCCATCGACGTGCCGGCCCACCAGGTCGCCCGGTCCGGCGAGCAGATCGCGCTGACCCCGCTGGAGTTCGACCTGCTGGTCGCGCTGGCCCGCAAGCCGCGCCAGGTGTTCACCCGCGAGGTGCTGCTGGAGCAGGTCTGGGGCTACCGGCACGCCGCGGACACCCGGCTGGTCAACGTGCACGTGCAGCGGCTGCGGTCGAAGGTGGAGCGCGACCCGGAGCACCCCGAGGTGGTGCTGACGGTGCGCGGGGTGGGGTACAAGGCGGGCCCCCCGTGATCCCGTGAACCGCACGTCGCTCGCCGAGCGGACCGGTCGCGGCGTGGCCCAGCTGCGCCAGCTGCGGGTCGAGCTGAGCGACGCGTTCGACGCGGTCTGGCGGCGCTCCCTGCAGCTGCGGGTGGTGATCAGCACGCTGGCCCTGTCACTGGCCGTGGTGCTGGTGCTCGGGTTCATCCTGCAGACCCAGATCGCCGGTCAGCTGCTGCAGGGCAAGGAGACCGACGCGGTCTCCCGGCTGGAGACCAGCCGGATCGTGCTGGAGCGCGACCTGTCCGGGGTCGACCCGGACCGCGACGGGGCCGCCGGCGAGCTGAACAACGCGCTGTCCCGGCTGAGCAGCACCAGCCTGGAGGGCGAGGCGGCGCCGGCCGCCGGGGAGTTCTTCGCGGTGCTGGCGGCCAGCCGCTCCGACATCAGCACCGAGCTGACCGTGGGCCGGATCGAGGACGTCCCGGCCGACATGCGCGACGCCGGGCGGCAGGGGCTGCGCGTCTCGAAGTACTCCACCGTGCTGGAGCAGGGCGTCGCCACCCCGGTGCTGGTGGTCGGCCAGCAGGTGCGGACCGCGACCCGGCCGATCGAGTTCTACCTGCTGTTCCCGCTGGACGCCGAGCGCCGCACGCTGGGCCTGGTGCAGAGCACCCTGATCGTCGGCGGGCTGGTGCTGCTGCTCCTGCTCAGCGGCATCGCCAGCATCGTGACCCGGCAGGTGGTGCACCCGGTGCGGCAGGCCGCGGAGATCGCCGAGCGGTTCGCCGAGGGCTACCTCGACGAGCGGATGCCGGTGCGCGGCGAGGACGAGGTCGCCCGGCTGGCCGAGTCCTACAACGAGATGGCCAGCAGCATCCAGAGCCAGATCGACCAGCTGGAGGAGTTCGGCGCGCTGCAGCGCCGGTTCACCAGCGACGTCAGCCACGAGCTGCGCACCCCGTTGACCACCGTGCGGATGGCCGCCGACGTGCTGCACGCCTCCCGCGACGAGCTGCTGCCCGCGCTGCGGCGCAGCTCGGAACTGCTGGTCACCGAGCTGGACCGGTTCGAGGAGCTGCTGGCCGACCTGCTGGAGATCAGCCGGCTGGACGCCGGGGTGGCCGACCTGGGTGCCGAGCGGATCGACGTCGGGGTGGTGGTGACCCGGGCGGTGGAGGCGGTGCGCGGCATCGCCGACCAGTCCGGCACCCCGATCGAGACGACGCTGCCGCCGGGCGGCGCCGAGGCCGAGATCGACCCCCGCCGGGTGGAGCGGATCGTGCGCAACCTGGTGGCCAACGCGATCGACCACGGCGAGGGCCGGCCGATCGAGGTGATCGTCGGCTCGGACGAGCACGCGGTGGCCGTGCTGGTCCGCGACCACGGCACCGGGCTGCGGCCGGGGGAGTCCGAGCTGGTGTTCAACCGGTTCTGGCGGGCCGAGGAGTCGCGCGCCCGGCGCAGCGGCGGCAGCGGGCTGGGCCTGGCCATCAGCATCGAGGACGCCCGGCTGCACGGCGGCTGGCTGCAGGCCTGGGGCGAGGTCGGGCGCGGCTCGGAGTTCCGGCTCACCCTGCCGCGGGACGTCGGCAGCGTGCTGCGGGCGAGCCCGGTGCCGCTCGGGCCGCAGGCCGGGGTGCCCCGCCCGCCGCGTCGCGAGGCTCCGGTCCTGCGCGCCGCCGACGACGCCCGCTCCCCGTGGACGGGGGCGGACGCGGCGCCGGTCGGCGAGGAGCGCGGCTCGTGGGTCGACCTCCCGGCCGGGGTCTGGGACGACGCGGACCCGGACGGCCGGGGCCGGACCGGCTGGGGCGATTCGTGGGACGAGGCGGACCCGCCGGGGCACGACGCGGACCGGTCGGGAGACCGGGCCGGGGACGGCCCGCCGGCTCCGGCGGCGTCTTCTCCGGTGGGCGCCCCGCCGGCCGGGTCCGACCGGGAGCGACGGTGACCGGCCCCGTCCGGCGCCGGGCGTCCCGGCTGCTGGTGATCGTGCTGGCGGCGCTGGCCGTCGCGTCCTGCGCGACGGTCCCGGACTCCTCGCCGGTCAAGGTGCTCGGCCGCACCGGGGACGGCGAGCAGACCTCCGCGGTCGGGCCGGTCGACGGCAGCAACCCGCTGGACCTGGTGCGCGACTTCGTCTTCGCCTCCGGCAGCAACACCGACCGGCACGGCTCGGCCCGCCGCTTCCTCGCCCCGGAGGCCGAGGGCTGGGACGACGCCGCCGGCCTGACCGTGCTGGACGGCCAGTTCGACACGGTGCCCGCGCCGGGCGCGCCCAACTCCGGCGAGCTGACCACCATCCGCATCCGCGGCACCGCGATCGGCCGGCTCAGCTCGTCGGGGTCGTTCGAGCCCGACCAGACGCCCTTCCAGCAGGACGTGACCGTGGTCCGCCGGGAAGGGCAGTGGCGGATCGCGGCGCTGCCGAACGGCGTCGTCGTGCCGCTGTCGATCTTCCGGGACAACTACCGGTCGGTGCGCACCTGGTTCGTCGACCCGGTGCGCCGGCTGGCCGTGGCCGACCTGCGCTACCTGCCCAGCGTGCCGGCCAGGGCCCAGCCCGCCCGGGTGGCCGACCTGCTGCTCGGTGGCCCCTCCACGGCACTGCTCGGGGCGGCGGTCAGCCAGCTCCCGCCGCAGGCCCGGCTCCGCTCCAACCTCTCCACCAGCCCGGACGGCGCCCTGGTCGTCGACCTCACGCAGATCGGGGACCTCGACGGGTCGTCCCGGCGGCTGCTGGCCGCGCAGGTGGTGCTCTCGCTGGCCGAGGTGAACGTGGCGCGGGTGCGGCTGCTGGTCGACGGGGTGCCGCTGCTGGCCGACCGGGCCGATCTCACCCGCACCGACGTCGTCGACATGGTCGCCGAGGTGCAGCCGGGCCCCGAGGTGCCGGCACTGGTGGTGTCCGGCGGGCGGCTGCGCCAGCTCACCGGCCCGGAGCCGAGCGCCCCGATGCCCGGCCCGACCGGGGACGGCAGCTACGACGTGGAGTCCGCGGCGACCACCGTGGACGGCCGCCGGCTGGCCGCGGTGGTCCGCGCCGGCGACCGGCGGGCACTGGTCGTGGGCAGCGTCGCCGATCTGGGGGTCACCCAGGTGCCGCTGGACGCCGCGGCGATGACCCGCCCGACCTGGACCCCGGCCGGCGACGAGGCGTGGACCGTGCTGGACGGCCGGGTGGTGGCCCGGGTGCTGGTCGACGGGGCCGGCGCCCCGCGCACCGGCCGGGTCAACGCCGACGACCTGGTCAACCTCGGCCCGATCCGGGACCTGCGGCTGTCCCGCGACGGGATGCGGCTGATCGCGGTGGCCGGCACCGGCCTCTACACCGCCGCGGTGGCCCGCTCGGTGGACGGCGAGGTCTCGATCCGCAACATCCGCCGGCTGCGGCCGCTGGACCTGGGCGAGGTCGTGACCAGCGACTGGCGCACGGGCGACTCGGTCGTCTCGGTCAGCCTGGGCCCCGATCCGCTGGTCAACCAGACCACCGTGGACGGGCTGGGCCTGCAGCAGGTGCTCGGCAACAACCTGACCCCGCCGCTGAGCGCGGTGGCCGCCGCCTCGAACCAGCCGCTGCTGGTGACCGACCAGACCGGGGTCTGGAGCTTCGCCTTCGGCGACCAGGCCGCCTGGCGCCAGGTGCTGGGCAGCGCCCCCGACGCCGTCCCCCTCTACCCCGGCTGACCCCGCCCCCCGCCCCGCCCCCAGCCCCCACCCCCACCCCCCGCCCCCGCCCCCGCCCGCCCCCCCGTCAGGTTCAGGAAGGCCACCTTCCGGAACGCTGAGGGCAGGAAGGTGGCCTTCCTGAACCTGGGCGTACCGGGCACGGGGCAGCCGGGCCTGTGGACAACTCGGGCTCGGCGGGGGTCGATCGGGGCTGCCGGTAGGGGCGGGGCGGCATCCTCGGGGCATGCGATGGCGGGATGCCGGAACGGCGCTGGTCGACCTGGTGCTGCCGGCCGACTGCGCCGGCTGCGGCCGCCCCGAGCACCCCTGGTGCGCCGGGTGCGCGGCGCGGTTGGGTGGTCCGAGGACGCCCGCGGCACGGGTCGGTCCAGAGCTGCTGGCGGCCGGCCGCTACACCGGCCCGCTCCGCGCCGCGCTGCTGCGCTACAAGGAGCGTGGCCGCCGCGACCTGGCCGGGCCGCTGGCCGCGGTGCTGGCCGGGCCGCTGGCCGAGCTGGCGCCACCGGGTCGCGGGGCGGTCTGGCTGCTGCCGGTGCCGTCCCGCCGGGCAGCCGCCCGGGCCCGCGGCGGTGATCACGTACTGCGACTGTGTCGCACGCTTTCGGCCCAACGTTGCGACGTCCGGGTGGCGCAGTCGCTGACCCTCGACCGGGGGGTCCGGGACTCCGTCGGGCTCGACGCGGCGCAGCGGGCGGCCAACCTGGCCGGCCGGGTGCTCGTCCGGGGCGCCCGGCTGCCCCCGCCCGGCGACCGCGTGGTGATCGTCGACGACGTGGTCACCACCGGCGCCACGCTGCGCACCTGCTGTTCCGCCGCGACCGCGGCCGGGGTGGCGGTCGACGCCGCGGTGGTGCTCTGCGACGCGACCGGTCCGCTGCGATGATCACGCAGAGTTCGCGGAAGGTACACACTGCCGAGCGATTTCGGAAGGCCTCTCGCCGTGTGCATCATGTCGTGGCGTCCGGATGGCGAGCACTGTTGCCGAACCGTGATGCACGTTACGGTGCTCCGCATCCCCCGAGCCGCCTAAGGGAGGGAACCACCGATCGAACGTGCGGGGCGGGATCCCCGTCGCGTCTGCAAGGTCAACCCGACGCCGAGAGCGAGGGAAGTCTGCGTGGAGATCGTTGTCACCGGCCGAAACGTCGAGGTTCCGGAGCACTTCCGGGTCCATGTCGCCGAGAAGGTCGCGCGCCTGGAGCGCTACGACCACAAGATGACCGGAATGGAAGTCGAGCTGTTCCACGAGCGCAACCGGCGCCAGCTCAAGAGCTGCCAGCGGGTGGAGATCACCGGCCGGGGGTGTGACTGCGTCGCCCGGGCCGAGGCCTGCGCCCAGGACTTCTACGCGGCCCTGGACGCCGCGGTCGCCAAGCTGGAGTCCCAGCTGCGCCGCTCGCACGACCGCCGCCGGATCAACGGCCGGCGGGTCCGGGTCGGGGCCGGCCGGGGCGGGGGCACCGCGGTGCTCGACGACCTGCTGCCCGCCGACCTGGCCTTCGACGACCGCCAGCTGGAGATCCCCGCTCCGCGGTCGCACGGCGACGACCTGGAGGACGGGTCCGCCGACCTCGACGCCGAACCGGTACCCGGCCGGATCGCGCGCCGCAAGGTGCACAGCGCCGTCCCGATGAGCGTCGACGACGCGCTGTCCCGGATGGAACTGGTCGGCCACGACTTCTACCTGTTCGCCGACGCCGACACCGGCCAGCCCTGCGTGGTCTACCGCCGCAAGGGCTACGACTACGGGGTGATCAGCTTGGCCCGCTGACCCGGGATGCGCCCGTCGGGGCGGCGCCGTTCCGAGCGGAACGGTTGCCGCCCCGTCGGCGTTGTACCGGTGGCTCCGGCCGCTTCGCTACCCTGGGCCGGGGCAGTGCGTCGGAGCATGGCGTGCTGCGCACGCCCAACCCGCTGATCGCGATCGTGAATGAGGTCGACCCGTGCCGTTGCTGAACCGCCTGCTCCGTGCCGGAGAGACGAAGCTGGTGAAGCGGCTGGGGCGCTACGCCGAGCACATCGAGACGCTCGAGGCGGACGTCCAGCCGTTGACCGACGCCGAGCTCAGGGCGAAGACCGACGAGTTCCGCGCCCGCTACGCCGGGGGCGAGTCGCTCGACGACCTGATGTTCGAGGCGTTCGCGGTGGTCCGCGAGGCGGCCCAGCGCACCCTGGGCCAGCGGGCGTTCAAGGTCCAGCTGATGGGCGGCGCCGCGCTGCACCTGGGCAACATCGCGGAGATGAAGACCGGTGAGGGCAAGACCCTGACCTCGGTCTTCCCGGCCTACCTCAACGCCCTCTCCGGCGACGGCGTGCACCTGGTCACCACCAACGACTACCTGGCCCGCCGCGACTCGGAGAACATGGGCCGGATCCACCGCTTCCTCGGCATGGCCGTCGGGGTGATCCTGTCCGAGATGCCCGCCGCGGTCCGCCGCGAGCAGTACAAGGCCGACATCACCTACGGCACCAACAACGAGTTCGGCTTCGACTACCTGCGCGACAACATGGCGTGGAACGCCGCGGACATGGTCCAGCGCGGGCACAACTTCGCCGTGGTCGACGAGGCCGACTCGATCCTGATCGACGAGGCGCGCACCCCGTTGATCATCTCCGGGCCGGCCGAGCAGAGCGCGCGCTGGTACCAGGAGTTCGCCCGGATGGCGCCGTCGATGAAGCGCGACCTGCACTACGAGGTCGACGAGCGCAAGCGCACGGTGGGCGTCACCGAGGAGGGCGTCACCTACGTCGAGGACCAGCTCGGCATCGACAACCTCTACGAGGCCGCCAACACCCCGCTGGTCGGCTACCTGAACAACGCGCTCAAGGTCAAGGAGCTGTTCAAGAAGGACAAGGACTACATCGTCCGCGACGGCAACGTGCTGATCGTCGACGAGTTCACCGGCCGGGTGCTCGCCGGCCGCCGCTACAACGAGGGCATGCACCAGGCCATCGAGGCCAAGGAGGGGGTGGAGGTCCAGGCCGAGAACCAGACCCTGGCCACCATCACCCTGCAGAACTACTTCCGGCTCTACAGCCGGCTCTCCGGGATGACCGGCACCGCCCAGACCGAGGCGGCCGAGCTGCACCAGATCTACAAGCTGGGCGTGGTGCCGATCCCGACCAACCGGCCGATGATCCGCAAGGACCAGCCGGACCTGATCTACAAGACCGAGCCGGCCAAGTTCGCCGCGGTCGCCGCGGACATCGCCGAGAAGCACCGCGACGGCCAGCCGGTGCTGGTCGGCACGACCAGCGTGGAGAAGTCGGAGTACCTGTCCAAGCTGCCGGTCGGGCTGCAGGTCCCGCACGAGGTGCTCAACGCCAAGCAGCACGAGCGCGAGGCGGCGATCATCGCCCAGGCCGGGCACGCCGGCGCGGTCACCGTGGCCACCAACATGGCCGGCCGCGGCACCGACATCGTGCTGGGCGGCAACCCGGAGTTCCTGGCCGACCTGGAGCTGCGCCGCCGCGGCCTGGACCCGGTGGACACCCGCGAGGAGTACGAGGCCGCCTGGGACGACGTCGTCGCCGACATGCGCGCGCAGGTCGCGGCCGAGGCCGAGGAGGTCAAGGCGGTCGGCGGGCTGTACGTGCTGGGCACCGAACGGCACGAGTCGCGGCGCATCGACAACCAGCTGCGCGGCCGTTCCGGGCGCCAGGGCGACCAGGGCGAGTCGCGGTTCTACCTGTCGCTGGGCGACGACCTGATGCGCCGGTTCAACGGCCAGATGGTCGAGTCGATCATGAACCGGTTCAACCTGCCGGACGACGTGCCGATCGAGGCCGGCATGGTCACCAAGGCCATCCGCAGCGCCCAGACCCAGGTCGAGCAGCAGAACTTCGAGATCCGCAAGAACGTCCTCAAGTACGACGAGGTGCTCAACAAGCAGCGCACCGTGATCTACGCCGAGCGGCGCCGGGTGCTGGCCGGGGAGAACATCCAGGAGCAGATCGAGCACATGCTCGAGGACGTCGTCCAGGCCTACGTGGACGGCGCCACCGCGGAGGGCTACGCCGAGGACTGGGACCTGGACAAGCTGTGGACCGCGCTGGGGTCGCTGTACCCGGTGGGCGTGCGCTGGCAGGACGTCGCCGAGGAGCACGACGAGCTCTCCAAGGAGATCCTGCACGAGGCCGTCCTGGCGGACATGCGCGGCGCGTACGCCCGCCGCGAGGCCGAGATCGACGAGATGATCGGCGCCCAGGGCGGCATGCGGGAGCTGGAGCGGCAGGTGCTGCTGCAGGTCATGGACCGCAAGTGGCGCGAGCACCTCTACGAGATGGACTACCTCAAGGAGGGCATCGGGCTGCGCGCGATGGCCCAGCGCGACCCGCTGATCGAGTACCAGCGCGAGGGCTACGACATGTTCACCGCGATGCTGGAGGGCATCAAGGAGGAGACCGTCGGGCACATGTTCAACGTCCGCGTGCAGGCGGCG
>DASQMQ010000366.1:0-6006 GCA_035645455.1 Pseudonocardia sp. | reverse complement strand
TGCACGTCGTCGCCCGGAGCCGGGCCGTGGCCGTTGCGCTGCCCGGCCGGGTCCGGACGCCCACCGCTGGGCGGGTCCGGATCGAGGTCGGGATCGGCGTCCGGATCGGCGTCGACGTCGGCCAGCAGGTCGAGCTCCTCGTCCTCGAACAGCTCGGCGTAGGCGGGGACCGCGGCGTGCCGGGCGGTGCCCGCAGCCGGGACCCCGGGCGTGCCGCCGTTCGTGCCGCCGTTCGTGCCGCCGTTCTGGACACCGCCGTTCTGGGCGCCGCCGTTCGACGCCGCAGCGGCGGTGGCCGGGCGGGGGGCCGGGGTCTGCCGGGGCTGCGACGGCGGCGGCCCGTCCAGCAGGCCGTCCGGGTCGTCCAGGTCGGCGAAGTCGGTGTCCAGGTCGTCGGTCGCGAGGCCGGCAGCGGCACCGGGCGTGCCGTCGAACGCGTCGAGGTCGACACCCGGCTCGTCGAGGTCGCCGCCGATGTCCAGGGTGACCGGGACCGGCGGGCCGGGCAGCGGCCGGGCCGGGGCCGGCTCGTCCGGGGCACGCACCGCGGCCGCGACGTGCGGGCCGCGCAGCGACACCCGGCTCGCGTCCGGGTTGGTGTCCAGCGCCTCCCGGACGTGTTCCAGGTGCGGCGCCTCCAGGTCGATCCGGATCTTCTCCACCCCGCCGTGGCCGTCGGCGAAGACGAACTGGCGCGGGGTGTCGTCGGGCCGGTCGTCGTGCCGTGGCCGCGGGGACAGGGTGCCGAGCATCTGCTCGTAGCCCACCCCGATCGGCACCCGCAGCAGCCGCAGCGCCTCGGTCTGCGCCTCCTCGTCGTCGGTGCGCCCGACGAACACCGCGTTGACCAGCGAGGCGAACCCGGAGACCCGCAGCAGGTCACCGGCCAGCTGGGAGGCGAACAGGGCCCGCACGTTGAACTTGCGGGAGTCGCGGGCCAACCGGTCGATGAGCACCTTGCCGGTGGGCACCTGGGACAGGAAGTGCGTCTCGTCCAGCGCGACGCCCTTGCGCAGGTTGCGGTCGGCGTCGTAGATCGTGCGCTGGGTCAGCCAGGAGGCCAGGTTCAGCAGCTCGACGGCCAGCGACTCGCCGTCGGTCCACTCCTCGCGCGGGCTGCCCGGCCGGGGCAGGGTCATGCCCTGCATGGTCAGCACGGTCAGCCGGTAGTCGCGGTCGGCCTGCCAGGGGTCGTGCCGGGAGGTGTCCGGGAACAGCAGCGCGGCCTGCGGGAGCTCGCGGCGCTCGTCGAGGAAGTCGGCGACCACGCCGGCGTGCTCCTCGCCCTCCCGGACGTGCCGGCGCAGCGCGTCGATCACCATCCCGGGGTGCCGGTCGGGGGCGCCGCCGACCTCGCGGACCGCGCGCAGCAGCACGATGCGGGTGTGCGGCATCCGGGCCACCTCGTAGGGCAGCAGCCCGGACAGCACGTCGAGCACCAGCCGGCGGCGGGTGGCCCCGGCCAGCGAGCGCTCCCGGCGCCAGGCCCGCTCGGGGTCCTCCTCGTCGAGGAAGTGGTCCGGGCGCGGCTCGGCCACCACCCGGTACGGGTTCAGGATGCCCGGGTCGGCGCGCAGCAGGTTGATGTGCCGGGAGAACGGCGCGAGCTCGGGCAGCCGGGTGAGCTCGGCGAGCGGCCCGGACGGGTCGAGCACCGTCCAGCGGGCGCCGGCCCGCAGCGTCTTGTAGACGATGAGGCCGGTGAGGAAGGACTTGCCCGCACCCAACCCGCCGACCACCGCGGTCAGCCCGGACGCCCGGCGCACCTCCTGGGCCAGCCACGGGTCCCAGGCGACCGGCCGGCGGGTGGCCGTGCAGGTCTCGCCGATCATGATGCCGCGCCGGTCGCCGACCGAGGCGGTGGCCGCCGGCACCGCGGCGGCGGCCCAGGTGACCGAGCCGCGACGGCGGTAGGCGGTGGAGGCCAGCGGCTCGCCGGGGATGAACTCGCGGGCGTAGCGGTACTGCGCCTCCGGGTGCTCGATCTGCACCTTGGGCCGGTAGACCTCCAGCACCTGCTGCGCCCGGCTGATCGCCTCGGCCTCGTCCTTGCCGGACACCGCGATCCGCCACCAGCCGTAGAGCCGGGAGTTGAGCTGGTTCAGCCCGGTGGTCAGCTCGTCCTCGACCTCCAGCACCCGGTCGGCCTGGCGGGCCAGCGACATCGGCGGGTCGAGGTCGTGGTCGTGGGTGTAGTGCCGGATCTGGCTGCGCACCTTGCCCATCTGGCGCTGCAGCTCACCGGCCACCTCCTCGGGCCGGCGGATGTACATCCGGGCCGACCACTCCACCGGGAACGGCAGCCGGTCGGAGTGCTGCATCCACGGGTCGTCGATCTCCGGGATGCGCAGCCCCTCCATCAGGCCGACCGAGAGCACGGCCACGTTGCGGGAGACGGTCTGCGACCGCAGCCGGCCGACCACCCGCACGGTCGGCGCGTAGGGCTCCTGGAACATGTCGACGCCGTCGGTGAACGCGGCCAGGTCCTCGGTGTCCCAGCGGGTGACCCCACCGGGTACCACCGACAGCGTGCGCGGCGCGGGCAGCCCGAGCGCGCAGGAGCGGTGCATCAGCCAGCCGAGGTCGTCGGCGGTGGCCGGCACGGCGTCCAGCCCGCTGCCGGCGACCAGCGCGTCGAGGTGGGCGACCTCGGAGGCCAGCGCGGCGAGCTCGGCCCGGACCGCGGCCGGGGCGAACCTGCCCAGCACCGGCGCGGCCATCTCCAGCCACCGGTCGAGGGTGTTGCGCCCGGAGACCTCGATGCCGAGGAAGACCTCCTTGTCCGACATCGACAGCCCCATCAGGTGCCGCTGCTCGCCCTCCAGGAAGCCGTCCCAGCCCAGCGCGCCGGCCACGTCGGGCATCCGGCCCAGCGCGTTGTGGTCGAACGACTCGGCCCACATGTGCACCGGGTAGGGGCGGGTGGTCACCCGCAGGTGCACCCAGCGGCCCTGCAGCTCGCCCAGCTGCGCGGCGATCTGGCGGATCAGCACCTCGCGCTGGGAGTCGCTGCGGAAGCTCCAGGCCTGCGCGGCCAGCCGGTACCAGGCCATCACCTGGGTGCCGGTGCGGGTCAGGTGGCCCTCGATGGAGCGCAGCGCGATGTCGGGCTTGTAGGTCGGCAGGTTGGCCTCGCCGGCCCGGGACCGGCCGCGCCGGCTGCGCCGCTCCCCCTTCTTGCGGGCCCGGACTTCGTCGCGGGAGTCGCGGCTGGCATCACGCTCGGCCACGCGCCCGCCTCTCGCGGCGGGTGGCCCGCCGGTCGGGGGCCCGGTCGTGCGGTCGGGCGGCAGTGGCGGCCCACCGCGACCCCTTCACGGCTCTCGGGCCCTTCGACCGGACGCCCGGACCCATCCGCACGTGCGCCGAGCGGACCGGACCACCGGTGCCCGCCGTGCGCTCCCGCGGGCCCGCGACCTCCAGCCGGAACAGCGCGAGGACCTGGCCGAGCGGGCGCTCGTAGTCGATGCGCTGGCCGAGCAGCCGGGTCACCAGCACGGTGATGATCAATGCCCAGGCCACCGAGAAGAAGTCCAGGCCGATGCCCACCCGACGCTGGACGAACATCACCAAGATCATGATCAGCAGGCCCAGCCCGTAGCTGACGTAGCGGGCCCGCCAGGGGAAGGTCGCCCGGGGCGGCCCGAGCCACACGGCGTCGACGCGGTAGACCTCGTCGTCGGTTCGGACGAGCACTCGCCTCACCCGACGAGCAGGCCGGCGAGGAAGCTGCCGATCTGGGGCCCGCTCCCGGAGACCGCGATGCCCAGCGCGATCAGGCCGATCACCAGGCCGACACTGCGCCGGGCGACCCCGGCGTTGTCGCCGCGACCGCCGATCCAGAGCAGGATGACGGCGATGCCGAGAAGCACCAGCGGAACGACGTTGTCCGTGATCCAGCCCTGCAGGCCGCCTGTGCTCAGGCCCTGCGCGAGCAGCGCAACGGCCTCGGGTCCCGCCATGACGGCTCCTCCTCGTGGGCACTTCCAGCCCGAGGCTGCCACTGACCCGACTCTCGGGACGACGAGCACCCGACCTGGTCGGCTCGGTCTCGATCCGGTCCGAGTAGAACATGCTGAGCAGGGGCAGCATAGACGGTCGGGGACGGGGTCGCCCGCACGGCAGACAGCGTGCAGCACGCTGTGCCCGGGCGCCCGCGCCGACGGGTGAATCGATTCGTAGTGCAGCGCGCTCAACCGCCGCCGAACTGGACCGGTTGAGTGACGAAGGCCCTGTCCGGTCGGCCGCAAGTGGTGTGGTGGACGAGTTATCGTGCCGGACGACGATGCTAAGTTACCGGAGAGTAGGTTGAGGTCCGGTCACCCCGTTGCGACCCAGCGGAGCGGCCTACCCGCGGTTTACGCTGCTCGACAGCGGTCACCGGCGCTGCCGCCGGCGGACCACTCGTGGAAGGAACGTCCGTGGTTGTGAGATTGGTCATCGGCCTCGCGCTGACGGTGCTCGCGCTGGTGATAGCCGGCCGGCGGGCGTTCACCGTCTACAAGTTGATCAAATCCGGGCAGCCTGCGCACGACCGCAGCAGCGAGCTCGGCCGCCGGCTGCGCACCCAGCTGGTCGAGGTGTTCGGGCAGCGCCGGCTGCTGAAGTGGTCGGTGCCCGGTCTGGCGCACCTGTTCACCTTCTGGGCGTTCGTCATCCTGGCCACGGTCTACCTGGAGGCCTACGGCGCGCTGTTCGTCCCGGACTTCCACATCCCGCTGATCGGGCGCTGGCCGGTGCTCGGCTTCCTGCAGGACACCATCGCCGTGCTCTGCCTGCTCTCGCTCGGCGTCTTCGCGGTCATCCGGATCCGCAACGCCCCCGACCGGCAGGCCCGGGCCAGCCGGTTCTACGGCAGCCACACCGGTGGGGCCTGGCTGATCCTGTTCATGATCTTCAACGTGCTGTGGACGCTGTTCTTCTTCCGGGCCGCGTCCTCGGCGCTGGGGGTGTTCCCCTACGAGTCCGGGGCGTGGGCCTCGATCGGGCTCGGCACCCTGTTCGCGGGCATCCCGGAAGGGCCGCTGGAGGTCGTCGAGAGCATCGGCCTGCTGCTGCACATCGGCGTGATGCTGGTCTTCCTGGTCATCGTCGCCTACAGCAAGCACCTGCACATCTTCACCGCGCCGGTCAACGTCTCGGCGAAGCGCTACCCGAAGGCGCTGGGCCCGCTACCGGTGATGACCTCGGCCGGCAAGCCGATCGACTTCGAGGACCCGGGCGAGGACGACGTGTTCGGCCGCGGCAAGGTCGAGGACTTCACCTGGAAGGGCATGCTCGACTTCGCGACCTGCACCGAGTGCGGTCGCTGCCAGAGCCAGTGCCCGGCCTGGAACACCGGCAAGCCGCTCTCGCCCAAGCTGGTGATCATGGACCTGCGCGACCACCTGTTCGCCAAGGCGCCCTACATCGTCGGCGGCAAGGACCGGCCGGAGGAGGGCTCCATCGACTTCTCCGCGGGGTTCACCGACGACAGCTACCACGGCGTCCCGGAGTCGGGCTTCGAGCGGGTGCGCGGCTCCGGGCCCGAGCAGGCGGCCCGGCCGCTGGTCGGCACCCTGGCCCAGGGCGGCGTCATCGACCCCGACGTGCTCTGGTCGTGCACCACCTGCGGCGCCTGCGTCGAGCAGTGCCCGGTCGACATCGAGCACGTCGACCACATCGTGGACATGCGCCGCCACCAGGTGCTCATCGAATCGGAGTTCCCCTCCGAGCTCGGCGTGCTGTTCAAGAACCTGGAGAACAAGGGCAATCCCTGGGGCCAGAACGCCAAGGACCGGCTGGACTGGACCAAGAACCTGGACTTCGAGGTCCCGGTGTTCGGTGCCGACGGGGCGGGGGAACTGTCCACCGACACCGAGTACCTGTTCTGGATCGGCTGCGCCGGCGCCTTCGACGACAACGCCAAGAAGACCGTGCGGGCCACCGCCGAGCTGCTGCACCGGGCCGGGGTCGGCTACGTGGTGCTCGGCCCGGAGGAGTCCTGCACCGGCGACCCGGCCCGGC
>DASQMQ010000365.1:0-1775 GCA_035645455.1 Pseudonocardia sp. | reverse complement strand
GCCCTGCCCGACGGGGCGCTGCTGGTGCTCGGCTCGTCCAACCCCGTCCGCGACGTGGCGCTGGCCGCCCGGCCCCGCCCGGGGCTGACGGTGCTCGCCAACCGGGGCGTCGCCGGCATCGACGGCACCGTCTCCACCGCGGTCGGCGCCGCGCTGGCCCACCCCGGCCCCAGCTACGCCCTGCTCGGCGACCTGACCCTGCTGCACGACACGACCGGGCTGGTGATCGGCCCGGACGAGCCGGTCGCCGACCTGGCGCTGGTGGTGCTGAACGACCGCGGCGGCGGGATCTTCCACCTGCTGGAGCAGGGCGGGCCGGCGCACGCCCCGGCGTTCGAGCGGGTCTTCGGCACCCCGCACCGGGTCGACCTGGCCGCGCTGGCCGCGGCGACCGGCCTGCCGCACGTGGCGCTCGGCACCGGGCCGGCGGATCTGGACGCGGCCGTCGCGGACGCCGTGGCGGCGGCCGGAGGCTTGCGGCTGGTCGAGGTGGCCGCTGAGCGGAGCGGGCTACGGACCGCGCACGAGTTGCTGCGAAAAGTCGTACGCGATGCTGCGACCAGCGCATTGTCCGCGGTGCCCGGCTAGGCCGAACGGTCACCGGGTGCGTTCGCTCGGTAACGGGGGGAGGCGGCCGGGCGACAAGCCGGACGGAGCTCCCCAGCACCCGATCGGCCACCGTCGGCCGGTCGTCCTCGTCCCGTCGAGGTGTGTCGTGACCAGCAGTGCCGCCGGGCCCGCCCGCCCCACCCTCGCGTGGACCGAGCTGAGGACCCCCGCCGTGGAGGCGTTCGGCCAGCTCGCCCTGATCGGCCTGGCGCTGGCCGTGGTCGGCCGCCAGGACCCGGCCGGCTGGGCCGCCCGGACCACGGCCGTGCTGGTGCTCGCCGCCGGGGTGGCCGCCGCCGTGCTGCTGGCCACCGCCGGTCGGGTCAGCGACAACCGCCGCGCCGTGCGGATGGCCGGCGCGGTCGGCGTGCACGCCGCAGTGGTGCTGCTGCCGACCGCTGCCGGTGCGGGGCCGGCCACCGGGGCGTGGTCGGTGGCCACCAGCGTCGCGCTGCTCGGCGTGGTCGGGTTCCTGGCCCTGGCCGTGCGCGCCTCGGCCGACCGGCGCGGCGACCGGATCTCGGCCACCCTGGTCGCGGCGGTGGTGGCGGTGGCTGCCGCGGCCACGGCGGCGCTCGCCCGGCAGGCCCCGGAGCTGGTCCCGCCGGGATGGGTGGTGCTGGCCGCCGACCTCGTCGTCTGGTCCGGGACGGCGTCCGCGGCCGGGCTGATGGTGCTGGCCGGCGCGGTCGCCGACCGGGCGCTGCTGCGCGGGACCGGGCTGGCCTTCGCCACCCTCGCCCTGGCGAACGCGGTCCGGATCGGCACCGGCGGCCCGGTCGTGCCGGCGCTGGAGCTGGCCGCGATGACCATGCTGCTGGTGGTGGCGGTCCGGTTCGGTCGGGCCGGGGTGGCCACCGCAGCCGGGTGCCGGGCCCGGCTGGTCGAGGCCGAGAACGCCCTGGCGGGCAGCCGCACGGCCACCGCGGACCGCGACCAGGAGCTGCGCGAGCTGGTCGCCGCGCTGTCCGGCGCGACCCGGGAGCTGGCCGGGGACGGCCGGCTGCCGGCCGCCGCCGCGGCCGGGTTCGACCGGCTGCGCGACCTCGTCGACGCCGGGTCCGGACCGCTGCGCGCCCCGCTGGGGCCGGTGCTGCACGACATCGCCGAGGTGCACCGGGCGAACGGGCTGGACGTGCGGGTCGAGGTGGACGGCGACCCGGACG
>DASQMQ010000364.1:0-3755 GCA_035645455.1 Pseudonocardia sp. | reverse complement strand
GCGGAGCCCGTTGTCGAACCCGGTGAGCAGCCCGTCACCGAGCCCGTCACCGAGCCCGTCGCCGAGCCCGTCGCCGAGCCCGTTGGCGGGTCGGTTGTCGAGCCCGGAGCCGCGGAGGCGACCGCCTCGGGCGACCGGCCGGCGGACGCGATCCCCGCCGGCGCGGCACCGGATCAGGCGGTTCCGGGCCGGAGCGAGCCGGTCGAGGACCGGGCCGTCGCCGAGGGCGTCGACGCCGGTGCGGCGGCGCCCAGCGGTGATGACCTCGCCGCCGCCGACCGCGAGGCCGAGGAGGCGGTGTCCCCAGTGTCCCCGGTGTCCCCGGCGGACGGGGATGCCGAGCCGGAGGCCCCGGCACGGTGACCGACATGCTCGACCGCTTCGACGTCCTGCTCGCCGACCTCGACGGGACGCTGTACCGGGGCCCGGTGGTGGTCCCCGGCGCGGTCGAGGCCGTGCAGCTCGCGGCCGGGCGCGGGGTCCGCACCGCCTACGTCACCAACAACGCCTCGCGCAGCCCGGACGACGTCGCCGCGAGCCTGGCCGCGATGGGCTTCCCGGCCGCCCCGGACGACGTCGTCACCAGCTCGCAGGCCGCGGCCCGGCTGCTGGCCGGGCAGCTCCCGCCCGGCGCGCCGGTGCTGGTCGTCGGCACCGACGCGCTGGCCGCCGAGGTGACCGCGGTCGGCCTGGGCACCACCAGGGAGGCCGCGGGTGCGGTCGCGGTGGTGCAGGGCCACAGCCCGGACACCGGGTGGCGGATCCTGGCCGAGGCGACCGTCGCGCTGCGCGCCGGGGCGGTGTGGGTGGCCTGCAACCTGGACCCGACCCTGCCGACCGAGCGCGGCCCGCTGCCCGGCAACGGCTCGATGGTGGCGGTGCTGCGGATCGCCTCCGGCCGGGAGCCCCAGGTGGCCGGCAAGCCGGGCCCGGCGCTGCTGGAGGTGGCCGCCCGGCAGACCGGGGCGCGGTCACCACTGATGATCGGCGACCGGCTGGACACCGACATCGAGGGCGGCCGGGCCGCCGGCATGGCCTCGCTGCTGGTGCTCACCGGGGTCTCCGACGCCGCGGAGCTGCTCGCCGCGCCGCCCGCCCGCCGCCCGGACTACCTCGCCGCGGACCTGGGCGGGCTGACCTCGGCACCCGACGAGCTGGCGATCGGACCCCGTCCGAGCTGGGACGTCGCGGTGAGCGGGGACGGCCGGCTGGCGCTGTCCGGGGACGGTGACGCGCTGGACGCGCTGCGTGCGCTGTGCGGCGCGCACTGGGCGGCGGGCGGCGGTCCGGTCGAGGTGAGCAGCGACGGGGCCGCCGCCGCCCGGGCGCTGCGCGATCTTGGTCTTGGCGGGGACGGTGCCGGCTCGGTTACCGTGGGGGACGCCGACAGTCCCCCGGGAGCGCACTGATGACCGTCCCCATGCCGGGCCCACCGCCCCGCCCGGCCGACCCCCAGCAGGCCGTCGCGGGCGCGATGGCCGCGCTCGACGGGCTGGCCGGGCGCCCGCTCGCCGAGCACGTCGAGGCGTTCGAGCGGGTGCACGCCGCGCTGGGCGACGCGCTGGCCGCGCCGGCGGCCGACGGCGCTCCGACCCGCACCGCGTGACGGTGGTGGCCACCCGGGCCCGGCTGGACGCCGAGCTGGTCCGTCGCGGGCTGGCCCGGTCCCGCCAGCAGGCCGCCGAGCTGATCGCGGCCGGGCTGGTCGACGTGCGCGGGATGGTCGCCGGCAAGCCGGCCACGGTGGTCGACCGGGACACCCCCGTCGTGGTCCGGGAGACCGGCGGACGGGAGTGGGCGTCCCGGGGTGCGCACAAGCTGATCGGCGCGCTGGACGCGCTCGCCGTGCCGGTGCGGGGCCGGCGCTGCCTCGACGCGGGCGCCTCGACCGGCGGGTTCACCGACGTGCTGCTCGACCGCGGGGCCGTCGAGGTGGTCGCCGCGGACGTCGGCTACGGCCAGCTCGTCTGGCGGCTGCGCAGCGACGGACGGGTCCGCGTGCTGGACCGCACCAACGTCCGCGCCCTGGAGCCGGACGCGGTCGGCGGCCCGGTCGACCTGACCGTCGCCGACCTGTCGTTCATCTCCCTGCGCACCGTGCTGCCGGCGCTGGTGGCCTGCACCGCACCCGGCGGCGAGCTGCTGCCGATGGTCAAACCCCAGTTCGAGGTGGGGCGTCAGCGGCTCGGGGCCGGGGGCGTGGTGCGCGACCCGGCGCTGCGGCTGGCCGCGCTCACCGAGGTCACCGCGGCGGCCCGGGCCCTGGGCCTGGTGCTGCGCGGGGCCGTGGCGAGCCCGCTGCCGGGCCCGTCGGGCAACGTCGAGTTCTTCCTGCGGCTGGCGCACGGCGGGGATCGGGCGGTCGGCACCGGCGCCGACGTCGGGGACGCCACGCTGGCCGCGGCCGTCGAGGAGGGTCCGCAGTGATCGAGATCGTCAGCAGCCCACCGGCCGGGTCGGTGGCCCCGCTCACCGGGAGCCCGTGCATGCACGGCCTGTGGCGACCCAGCATCCGGGAGGGGAGCGACATGGCTCGCGAGGTGCTGGTCGTACTGCACGCGGGGCGGGGGACCAACCGGCGCACCGCGGCGACGGTGGCCCGCCGGTTGGCCGGGTCCGGCATCCGACTGCGGGTGCTGGCCGACGAGTGGGCCGAGGTGGAGTGCGACGGCCTGCCCGAGGAACTGGCGCCGCGCGCGGTCGACGGGCTGCCCGGCTGCGCCGACGGTGCCGAGGTCGTCCTGGTGCTGGGTGGGGACGGCACGCTGCTGCGGGCCGCCGAGATGGCCCGCCCGGTCGGGGTGCCGCTGCTCGGGGTGAACCTGGGCCGGGTCGGGTTCCTGGCCGAGGCCGAGGAGGAGTCCCTGGACGCCGCGCTGGACGCGATCATCGACGGCACCTACGCGGTCGAGGAGCGGATGACCGTCGACGCGGTGGCCCGGGTCGACGGCCAGGTGCTGGCCCGGTCCTGGGCGCTGAACGAGGTCGCCGTGGAGAAGGGCAGCCGGGAGCGCATCCTCGAAGTGGTGCTGGAGGTCGACGGCCGCCCGGTGTCCGGGTTCGGCTGCGACGGCGTGCTCTGCGCGACCCCCACCGGGTCCACCGCCTACGCCTTCTCCGCCGGCGGCCCGCTGGTCTGGCCGCAGGTCGAGGCCCTGCTGCTGGTGCCCAGCAACGCGCACGCGCTGTTCGCCCGACCGATGGTGATCTCGCCGAGCAGCCAGGTGGCGATCGAGGTCGACCCGACCGGGCCGACCGCGCTGCTGGACTGCGACGGCCGGCGCACCGTCGAACTGCCGCCGGGGGCCCGGGTGGAGCTGACCCGCGGCGCGGTGCCGGTCCGGATGGTCCGGCTGGACGGCCAGCCCTTCGCCGACCGGCTGGTCCGCAAGTTCGACCTGCCGGTGCGGGGCTGGCGCGGCGCGCCGTACTCCGGCTGACCCGGGCGGCTGAGCAGCGGGGTGTCGGGCCGGCGCCGTACGCTGCGGCCCATGTTGGCCGAGATGCGGATCCAGGGACTCGGCGTGATCGACGACGCCACCCTGGACCTGGATCCCGGTCTCACCGTGCTGACCGGTGAGACCGGCGCGGGCAAGACCATGGTCGTCACCGGGCTGGCGCTGCTCGGCGGCGGCCGGGCCGAGGCGTCCCGGGTCGCCGACGGCGCGTCCCGGGCGGTGGTCGAGGGCCGGTTCACCGCCGACGCCGCGGCCATGAAGGTGGCCGACGAGGTCGGCGCCGACGCCGACGACGAC
>DASQMQ010000363.1:0-6305 GCA_035645455.1 Pseudonocardia sp. | reverse complement strand
CCGGAGTCGTCGACCGGGAGCGGGGTGCCGTCCGGGCGTTCCAGCCACGGCCTCCGCCACGGCCGGCGCAGGACGAGCGGCTCGGCGAGCCGGCCCGACTCCCAGCGGACCCGGGTGGGTGGGTCGGCCCAGCGGGTGCCGATCACGGTGCGGACCACGGGTCGGACGGGGAACCGGCGGCTGGGGAGGGCTTCCGCAACACCGTATGCACAGTCAGGACCCTAGAGGGTGACGGTCACGCTCCGCAGTGGCGGGTGACCGCTTCCGGTCGTGCGCTGGTGCGGTGGGGCGGCCGGACCACCGACCGCTCGGTCGTCGACGGTGCGTGCGTGCTCCCCGGATGGTGCTTAGGGTGACCTAAGAGCATTCCGCTGGACCGAGGAGACCCGATGCCCCGCCGGACGACCACGCTCGAGGTCCGCCGCACCGAGCGGCTCACCCCGGGCATGATCCGCGTCGTCGCCGGGGGCGGCGACCTCGCGGACTTCCCCGACACCCCGTACACCGACCGCTACGTCAAGCTCGTCTTCCCGCGCCCGGGCGTCGCCTACCCCGAGCCGTTCGACGTCGAGGTCATCCGGGCCGAGCTGCCGCGCGAGCAGTGGCCGGTCACCCGGACCTACACGGTGCGCGCGCTCGACCACGCCGCCGGCGAGCTGACCATCGATTTCGTCGTGCACGGCGCCGCCGGCATCGCCGGGCCGTGGGCGGCTGCCGCCCGTCCCGGTGACGTCCTGCGGCTGCTCGGCCCGGGCGGCGCCTACGCCCCGGACCCGGCCGCCGACTGGCACCTGCTGGTCGGCGACGAGAGCGCGCTGCCGGCGATCGGCGCGGCCTGCGAGCGGCTGCCGGCCGGGGCCCGGGCGCTGGCCGTGCTGGAGGTGGGCGGCCCCGCGGAGCGCCAGCCGCTGCCCGGGACCGTCGAGCAGCGCTGGCTGTACCGCGACCCGGCCGCGCGCGACCAGCTCGTCGACGCCGTCCGGGCCGCCGACTTCCCGCCTGGCCGGGTGTCCGCCTTCGTGCACGGCGAGGCCGGGTTCGTCCGGTCCGTCCGCCGGCACCTGGTCGACGAGCGAGGGGTCGACCGGGCGGATCTCTCGGTGTCCGGGTACTGGCGGCGGGGTCGCGACGAGGACGGCTGGCAGGCCGACAAGGCCGCCGAACGGGAGGCCGAGCGGGCTGCTGCGGCCGGGGGAATCGCCGTCGGATGACGGGCGTTCGCCCATAGCAGGTGGGCGACCACGGGCGGTGCGGACCCCCGGACCGATACAGTGGGTACGGGCGTATCCGGCGCAGCGCGCGTCGCCCATGTTGACGGCGTCAGCCGCGGACGATCCGGCGCGGCGTTGCGGCGCAGTAGGCGAGGAGAGCTAGATGTTCGAGAGGTTCACCGACCGAGCAAGGCGTGTTGTCGTCCTGGCCCAAGAAGAGGCCCGGATGCTCAACCACAACTACATCGGCACCGAGCACATCCTCCTCGGCCTCATCCACGAGGGCGAGGGAGTGGCCGCCAAGGCCCTGGAGTCGCTCGGGATCGCCTTGGAGGGCGTCCGCCAGCAGGTGGAAGAGATCATCGGCCAGGGCCAGCAGGCGCCGAGCGGGCACATCCCGTTCACGCCGCGGGCCAAGAAGGTGCTGGAGCTCTCGCTGCGCGAGGCCCTGCAGCTCGGCCACAACTACATCGGCACCGAGCACATCCTGCTCGGGCTGATCCGCGAGGGCGAGGGCGTCGCCGCCCAGGTCCTGGTGAAGCTGGGGGCCGACCTGAACCGGGTCCGCCAGCAGGTCCTGCAGCTGCTGTCGGGCTACCAGGGCAAGGAGCCGGCGGAGGGTGCCGCCGGCGGTCGCGGCGAGGGTGCCCCGTCCTCGTCGCTGGTGCTCGACCAGTTCGGTCGCAACCTCACCCAGTCCGCCCGCGAGGGCAAGCTGGACCCGGTCATCGGCCGGGAGAAGGAGATCGAGCGGGTCATGCAGGTCCTCTCCCGGAGGACCAAGAACAACCCGGTGCTGATCGGCGAGCCCGGCGTCGGCAAGACCGCCGTCGTCGAGGGGCTGGCCCAGGGCATCGTCCGGGGCGAGGTCCCGGAGACGCTCAAGGACAAGCAGCTCTACACGCTCGACCTCGGGTCCCTGGTCGCCGGCTCCCGGTACCGCGGTGACTTCGAGGAGCGCCTGAAGAAGGTGCTCAAGGAGATCCGCACCCGCGGCGACATCATCCTGTTCATCGACGAGCTGCACACGCTGGTCGGCGCGGGTGCCGCCGAGGGCGCGATCGACGCGGCGAGCATCCTCAAGCCGATGCTGGCCCGCGGCGAGCTGCAGACCATCGGGGCGACCACCCTCGACGAGTACCGCAAGTACGTCGAGAAGGACGCCGCGCTGGAGCGCCGGTTCCAGCCGATCCAGGTCGGCGAGCCGAGCGTCAGCCACACCATCGAGATCCTCAAGGGCCTGCGCGACCGCTACGAGGCCCACCACCGGATCACGATCAGCGACAACGCCCTGGTGGCCGCGGCCACCCTGGCCGACCGCTACATCTCCGACCGGTTCCTGCCGGACAAGGCGATCGACCTGATCGACGAGGCCGGCGCCCGGATGCGGATCCGCCGGATGACCGCCCCGCCGGACCTGCGCGAGTTCGACGAGAAGATCGCGAACGTGCGTCGGGACAAGGAGTCCGCGATCGACGCGCAGGACTTCGAGCGGGCCGCGCACCTGCGCGACCAGGAGAAGCAGCTGCTGGCCCAGAAGGGCGAGCGGGAGAAGCAGTGGAAGTCCGGTGACCTCGACGTCGTCGCGGAGGTCGACGACGAGCAGATCGCCGAGGTGCTGGCCAACTGGACCGGCATCCCGGTGTTCAAGCTCACCGAGGAGGAGACCACCCGCCTGCTCCGCATGGAGGACGAGCTCCACAAGCGGATCATCGGGCAGGAGGAGGCCGTCAAGTCGGTCTCGCAGGCCATCCGGCGCACCCGGGCCGGCCTGAAGGACCCCAAGCGCCCGTCCGGCTCGTTCATCTTCGCCGGCCCGTCCGGGGTCGGTAAGACCGAGCTGTCCAAGGCGCTGGCGAACTTCCTGTTCGGCGAGGACGACGCGCTCATCCAGATCGACATGGGCGAGTTCCACGACCGCTACACCGCCTCCCGGCTGTTCGGTGCCCCTCCCGGGTACGTCGGCTACGAGGAGGGCGGGCAGCTCACCGAGAAGGTGCGCCGCAAGCCGTTCTCGGTGGTGCTGTTCGACGAGATCGAGAAGGCCCACCAGGAGATCTACAACACGCTCCTGCAGGTGTTGGAGGACGGCCGGCTGACCGACGGTCAGGGCCGCACGGTGGACTTCAAGAACACCGTGATCATCTTCACCTCGAACCTGGGCACCCAGGACATCTCGAAGGCGGTCGGCCTCGGGTTCGCCCAGGGCAACGACGAGGCGTCGAACTACGAGCGGATGAAGAACAAGGTCAACGACGAGCTGAAGAAGCACTTCCGCCCGGAGTTCCTCAACCGCATCGACGACATCGTGGTGTTCCACCAGCTCACCGAAGAGCAGATCATCACCATGGTCGACCTGATGATCACCCGGGTCGAGGCGCAGCTGGCCAACAAGGACATGGCCATCGAGCTGACCCCGGCCGCGAAGGGCCTGCTGGCCCGCCGCGGGTTCGACCCGGTGCTGGGCGCCCGGCCGCTGCGCCGGACCATCCAGCGCGAGATCGAGGACCAGCTCTCGGAGAAGATCCTGTTCGGCGAGATCGAGCCGGGTCAGATCGTGGTCGTCGACGTCGAGGGCATCGACCCCGAGGCGGCGAACTCGAAGACCGCCGACGACAAGGCCAAGTTCACCTTCCGCGGTGAGCCGAAGCCGGTCACGGTCCCGGACGCCCCGCCGGTCGACCTGGCCAAGTCGGACGAGTGATCCGCTAGACCCAGCCCCGCGCCTCGGCGCAGGACAGCGAACGGCCCGCCCGGGACTCCCGGGCGGGCCGTTCGTCCGTTCCGCCCCGCCCGCCCGTCTCGGGTCGGGCGAGCGCCGCGTTCGCCCGGCGGTGCTGGGCGCGCGCCCCTCTCGCTCGGGTTCCGGGAGGTCGGAGCGCCCGGCGGCCAGTAGGTTCGTGCGGTGAGCTCGGTCCGCGCCGTCCCCGAGACCGAGTTGATGTCCGGGGAGCAGCTGTCCGCCGACGACGTCTGGCACACCCTTCGCCAGGAGGGCCTGCGCCGGCTGCTGGTGGGCAGCTTCGCCCGGTTCCGCTACGGCGACGGGTTCAGCCACGCCCGGGCGTTCGGGCTGCAGCTCGCGCTGGCCACGGTGCCGCTGGTGATCGCCGGGGCCGGGCTGGCGACCGCGCTCGGTGTGGAGTCGTTCTCCGAGGTGGTGGCCCGCACGGTGGTGGCGGTGTCGCCGGTGAGCAGCGACGAGCTGGTCGCCCAGGCGGTGCAGGGCGGCAGCGAGGAGGGCAGCGAGCGCGGCGAGATCGTCGTGGCGCTCGGGTTGAGCACCGCGTTCGCCGCGGCCACGTCGGCGTTCGCCCAGCTGGAGCGGGGTGCCAACCGGATCTACGGCACCAAGCGGGACCGTCCGGCGCTGCGCAAGTACGGCCGGGCCGCGGTGCTCACCGCCACCGCCGGGCTGGCGCTGGCCGTCGGGCTGCTGCTGATCGTGGCCGGCGACCCGTTCGGGGACGCGCTGGAGGACGTCTACCGCTGGGGCGACGTGGTGGAGAACCTGTGGGACGTGGCCCGCTGGCCGCTCGGCATGGTCGCGCTGGTCGTCGCGGTCGCCATGCTGTTCCACCACGCCCCGCGCCGGCGCCAGCCGGGGCTGAGCTGGGTGGCGCCCGGCGCCGCGGTCACGGTGCTGGTGTGGCTGCTGGTCTCCGGCCTGCTCGGGCTCTACGTCAGCGCGGCCGGTGGCTTCGGCGACACCTACGGCCCGCTGACCGCGGTGATGGCCCTGCTGCTGTGGGCCAACGTCACCGGCATCGCGTTGCTGGCCGGGTTCGCCGTCGCCGCGCAGCTGGAGGCCGTCCGCGCCGGCTACCCGGACCCGCTGCTGCTCGACAGCGACGACGACGGCATCCCCGACGCCCTCGACGAGCACCCGAACTCACCCGCCCGCTAACCCCCCGGCCTCCCCCGCCGCCGAGAACGAAGTTGTCGTGATCAAACAGGGCTGGATGATCACGACAGCTTCGTTCTCGACGGGGTCAGCGGAGCGTGACGGGGCGGGCGTCGGGGGGCGGGGTGCCGAAGAGGGTGGCGGCGTCGTGCTCGGGGGCCGGCTCGGACGTCGGGTGCGCGGCGGTGATCCGGTCGGTGCGGAACCAGCGCGGGCCGTTGCGCAACCGGCACCAGGCCAGCAGGTGCCAGTGGCCGTTCGTCGCGGCCAGCGCCACCGGCTCGACGGCCCGCTCGGTCAGCTCGCCGTTGCGGTCCCGGAAGCCGATCACCAGCACCCGGCGGTGCCGCACCGCCTCGTCGATCACCCGGGCGACGGCGGGCCGGGGCACCTGGTCGGGCACCCGCAGCCACAGCCGCGCGGCGATCGCCTCCGCGCGCTCCCGCTCCGCGGCCGGCATCGCGGCCAGCACCTTGGCCAGCGCGCTGCGCCCGTCCACGGCGAACGGCAGGTCCGGCAGCGCGGCCAGGGCGACGGCGATCGCGGCCGCCTCGGCGCCGGTGACGGTGAGCGGCGGCAGCGTGGCCGCGTCCAGCACGTAGCCGCCGCCGGGCCCGGGCTGGGCCCACAGCGGCAGCCCGGCCTGCAGCAGCGCGTCGATGTCGCGCTTGATCGTCCGGGTGGACACCTCCAAGCGCCGGGCCAGCCACCCGCTGGTGCGCCCGGACCGCCCGGCGGCCCGCAGTTCCTCGGCGATCGCGTACAGCCGCTCGGTCCGGTTCACGACTCCGAGGATGCCGGAAAACGGTGACAGCACGGTGTCACCGAGGGCGGGGGATCGTGGTCCCATGACGACGACGATGACCCCCGACCTGCTCGTCCGCCCGACCGGCCGCCGGGTCGCCGTGCACGACCTGACCCCCGACGCGCCCGCTGACGCGCCGGTCGTGCTGCTCTGCCACGCCGCGCCCGGCTCCGGCGCGTTCGACCCCGACCCGGTGGTGACCGCCGCCCGCGGGGTGCGGCTGCTCGCGGTCGACCGGCCCGGCTACGGCGGGTCCGACGCGCCGGGCGCGGAGTTCGCGTCGGTCGACTCCGCGGCCGACGACGCGGCCGCACTGCTGGACGAGGTGCTGGCGCCGGGCGCGACGGCCGGCGTGGTCGGCTGGTCCGCGGGCGGTCGGGTCGCC
>DASQMQ010000362.1:0-3003 GCA_035645455.1 Pseudonocardia sp. | reverse complement strand
TCACCTGCTGATTCGTCGTGATCCCGACTGGCAGCCTTTCGTTCGCGGCGAAAGGGATCGTAGCGTTCCGGCACTCTGCAGGACGGCGAGGAGGAGACGACGTGGCGAAGTTCGGGAACGGGTCGGCCGGCGGGCGTCCGGCGGTGCAGCGGTTGCTCGACCGGGCGGTGCAGGAGGCCGGGCTGCCCGGGATCGTGGCCGCCGTGCGGGACGGCGACGGGGAGTGGTTCGGGTCGGCCGGGGTGGCCGACACCGCCACCGGGCGCCCCCGCCACCCGGACGACCGGTTCCGCATCGGCAGCGCCACCAAGACGGTCGTGGCCACGGTGGTCCTGCAGCTCGCCGGGGAGGGCGTGCTCGACCTGGACGACCCGGTCGAGCGCTGGCTGCCCGGCGTCGTGCGCGGCCACGGCCACAACGGCGCCCTGGTCGCCGTCCGGCAGCTGCTCGACCACACCAGCGGCGTCCACAGCTACACCGAGGACATGGACCGGCTCAGCCGCTTCCCCGGCTACACCCCCCAGTTGCTGGTCGAGCTGGCGATGGACCACCCGCCGGACTTCCCGCCGGGAACCGGGTGGCGCTACAGCCAGACCAACTACGTGCTGGCCGGGATGATCGTCGAGCGGGCCACCGGCCGCGCCCTGGAGGGGGAGATCGACCGCCGGATCGCCCGCCCGCTCGGGCTCGACGGCACCTACCTGCCCGTCGGCGGGGATCCGACGATCCGCGGCCCGCACGCGCGCCACTACACGAAGATGATGGACCCGGCGCCCGGTGCCCCGGTGCACGACGCCACCGAGCTCGACCCGTCGATGTTCTGGGCCGCCGGTGGCATGGTCTCCACGACCGGCGACCTGCTGCGGTTCCTCACCGCGCTGCTGGGCGGGCGCCTGCTCGCCCCGGCCGAGCAGCAGCGGATGGTGCGGACCGTGGCGACCGCCGGCTGGATCGCCGACAGCGCCTACGGGCTGGGGATCTCCGCGCTCGCCCTGCCGTGCGGGACGACGGTGTGGGGGATGGGCGGCGCGCTGTTCGGGTCGTGGTCCTACGCGTACGGCAGCCGCGACGGCGCGCACCTCGTGGTGCTCAACACCAACGGCGACTGGGGCGGGGGCGACTGGGCCGACCCGATCGGCGTGTTCACCGAGGTGCTGCGGGCGGAGTTCTGCCGGGTCGGCTCGACCGGGCGTCCTTGACGAACACGATCCCGTCGTAGCCGGCCAGGTGCGCCGGGTCCAGCGGGGAGTAGCCGTACCAGGGGGACACGCGGGGGACGAGTGCCGCGCCGGCGAGCCGACCGGCATCGACCAGGCAGCGCTCCGGCGGGAGCGCGTAGAGCAGCCCCTCGACCGTGTCCGGGGGCGGGGTGTCCACTCCGCGGTGGCGGATCGTGCCGAGGGCCGTGGCCAGGAAGGCGTACCCCTCGCCCAGGTGGGCGCGCACGATCGCGCCGGCGCTCCACCACTCCAGCGGCAGGCCGCCCATCCGCATCGAGCTCCGCTCCCGCTGCAGGTGGCTGTTGTGGGCGGACACCAGGGTCGGGCCCCGTTCGGCGAGGGCGAGGAGGTTGGCGGCCATCATCGAGTCCCGCAGGCCCACCAGCCGCGCCAACCGGCCGCGCGACGCGTCGGCCATCCAGTAGTGGTAGCGCAGCAGCCCGACGGCGGTGCGGCCGTACAGGCGGGCCCGCTGCCAGTCCTCCGGTGCGGACACCGCGATCAGGTGCGGCGACTGCGCGTCGAGCAGGGCCACCAGATCATCGGCGAGCAGCCGCAGCCGGGCGGCCTCGGGCGTCTGCCCGACGGACCGGGACGGGTCCCGCATCGCGGCGGGTTCGGTCCACCGGTCGTCCGCGCCGAGCAGGCGGCCGAGCGTCTCCGCCGGGCAGGGCAGCAGGTCGGCGTCGATCCGGGCGGCGAGGTAGGCGTGCAGTGCGGTGAGGGCCTGCCGGGGGCTCGCGGCGGCGGCGGTCTCCAACGGGCCGTCGAATCCGGCGAACCGCAGCTGCTCGGACGCGGGCCGGTCCTGGTTGTACGCGCGCATCCAGCGCACCAGCTCGCGGTTGCCCGGGAAGGCGCCCCACCCGTGGCTGAAGCCGCGTTCGACGACCTCGTCCAGGGTGCCGGCGCCGGAGGTGACGTGGTCGTCCACGACCAGGCCCAGCAGGCAGTCGCTCTCGATCGTGATCGTCCGGTAGCCCTCGTGCTCGACGAGGTGCCGGAAGAGCTCGTTGCGCAGCTCGAGCAGGACCTCCTCGCCGTGGGTGGGCTCGCCCAGGGCGAGCAGCCGGGGCCTGGTCGGGAGCAACCCCATGACCGTGGCCGCGTCGACGACAGGGGAGACCTCGGTGGTACCAGCAGCCATGGATTCAACCGTATCGCTGAACACCCGGGTGAAACTTGCCTGCAGAATCGGCGGTCAGACAGCTGGGACCTTCAAAGTGGGAGTCCACGCCTCACCGCTCGGCGGCCCTGCTGGCCCGGCGGGCGAGATCGGCGAAGGCGGCCCGGAGCTCGGGTGGTACCACCGGCCGGCCCGGACCACGAGGTGCTGGGGCTGGACCCGCCGCGGCGCGTCCTGCTCGTCCCCGGTCGGTGACCGGTAGCCGAAGCGCAGCTCCTCGCGAGCGCGGATCGCATCGCCGAGCGCGAGCAGGACCGCCGGGTCGACCTGCGGGCCCGCCCGGTGGGCACCGGCCTTCGGGATGCTCACCGACCGGTTCGGGGTCACCTGGATCCTGGACGTCGCGGCCGCCTGCACCGCCGTCTGATGCAGCGGCGGCCGGAGCACGCCGGGCCGGCCGCTCACCGGGCGTCCGGGTGCGGTTCACCGCGCGCTCGCCCGGCCGTCCGCACTGATCGACCGGCTACCCATGTGGCGACTATCCGTCCTTGACGGGCCGGGCGAACGGGTTAGGTTTTGGCGTCTGCCTGTGCGAGCGGTAGCCCAGGGTAATCACCGGGAGGTCTGATGATCAGCGGCGCCCCGCCCGCGTGGGCC
>DASQMQ010000361.1:0-3736 GCA_035645455.1 Pseudonocardia sp. | reverse complement strand
CCGCCTTGCACAGCCAGAACATGGCGTAGATGTTGGTCTTCATCACCCGGTCGAACTGCTCGGTGGTGATGTCGTCGATGCCGCCGTCCTGCGCCATCTGGTAGGCGGCGTTGCTGACCAGCACGTCGATCTGGCCGAACTCCCGCACGGCCCGGTCGACCACCGCCCGGCACTGCTCCTCGGTGCGGAGGTCCGCGGGCACCAGGACGGCCTGCCGCCCGGCCTCGGTGACCCAGCGCGCGGTCTCCTGCGCGTCCTCCTCCTCGCTCTCCAGGTAGTTGATCAGCACGTCGGCGCCCTCCCGGGCGAACGCGATGGCCACCGCCCGGCCGATCCCGGAGTCGCCGCCGGTGATGACGGCCTTCTTGCCCTCCAGCCGGCTCGAGCCCCGGTAGGTCTGCTCGCCGTGGTCGGGGCGCACGTCCATGTCCCCGGTGCGCCCGGGGTGCTCGATCGTCTGGTCGCCGCTGCCCGGCCGGGCGTGCTGCTCGGTGGGGTCCTGCTGGGTGTACTGGTCCCGACCCACGTCGGTCACCTCCGCTGCTCGTCGGATGTCTCCCGTCGCGTTCCCCGCTCGGCCGCGGTCAACCCATCCGGATCCGGCTCAGTGCGGCTCCGGCCGGTGGCGGCGGTGGTGTCGGGCCACCCGGACCCGGTTGCCGCACAGCGCCGGGGAGCACCAGCGGCGGCGGGGGTTGGTGGCCAGGATCAGCAGCCGGCAGCCGGGTCCCTCACAGGTCCGGATGTGCCCGACGGCGGGGTCGGTCAGCAGGTCGGTCGCCGCCTCGGCCAGCACGGCGAGCAGGTCCAGCGTGGCGTCCCCGGTGCGGCGGACGTGCGCGGTGACCGCGGTGCCGTCCCAGCCGACCTCGCGATGGGTCGGGGCCCGGCGCATCGCCGCGGTCAGCGCGCGCAGGGCGGGCTGCGGTGGCGCCGTCCCGCGTCGCACGTGCTCGACCGCCTGCTCGACGTGCGCGCGCAGCGCCCGGACGGCGGCCAGCCGGACCTCGTCGCGGGGCGGGTCCAGCCGGTCCGGCTGGGCGGTCAGCCAGGCCCGGGCATCGGCGGGGGTGGCGAGGTGGTCGATCTCGGCCCCACCGGGTACCCCCAGCCGAGTGTTGATCAGATCCAGGGCCAGCGGCTCGCCGACGAAGGGGCGGGTGGTCATGGCCGCACGATAATGTATGAATCGTCCGTTAACGCATTAGTTCACCCGACCTGCGCTCCGCCCATCGACGTGGCAGGAAATGTCATGGGCGGTACGGCGATCCGGGGTCCCGGAGGTCAGCCACGGATACCTCGACCGGGTCGCACCAGTTCCGCCGGCTGATCGACGCCCTGGGCGGGCGGTTCCGGGTGATCGCCCCGGACTACCCGGGCTCCGGGGTCACCGAGGTGCCGGCCGGGTCCGGACTGTCGCCCACGTGGACCGCGCGTCGGCGCGATCATCGGGCTAGGGTCGGATCCCGGTGAGCCGGCGCGCCTGGTCGGCGACGGTCCCGCCCCGCCCGCCGGAGGTCGCTCCGCATGTCCTCGATCCCACCCGGCCCCCGCGCCGGACTGCCGCTGTTCGGTCGGGGCAGTTGGCCCGAGGCCCGCCGGATCGGTGACGTCCTGCGCGCCGAGACGGTCGGCGGCCTGCTGCTGGTCGGTGCCGCGCTCGTCGCGCTGATCTGGGCGAACTCGCCGTGGCGGGAGGGCTACACCGCGCTGTCCGAGCTGACGATCGGTCCGGCGGCGCTGCACCTGGACCTGGACCTGGCCACCTGGGCCGCCGACGGGCTGCTGGCCATCTTCTTCTTCGTGGCCGGGCTGGAGCTCAAGCGCGAGTTCGTGGCCGGCGACCTGCGCGACCCGCGGCGGGCCGCCCTGCCGGTGGCCGCGGCGGTCGGCGGGATGATCGTGCCGGCGCTGGTCTACGTCGCGTTCGACCTGTCCGCCGGGGGCACCGCGCTGGCCGGCTGGGCGGTGCCGACGGCCACCGACATCGCCTTCGCGGTGGCCGTGCTGGCCATCATCAGCACCCACCTGCCGTCCGCGCTGCGGATCTTCCTGCTCACCCTGGCCGTGGTCGACGACCTGCTGGCCATCGCCATCATCGCGGTGTTCTACACCGACTCGCTGCAGGTGGGCCCGCTGCTGCTGGCCATGCTGCCGCTGGCCGCGTTCACCGTCGCCGTGCAACGCCGGTGGCGGTCGTGGTGGCTGCTGCTGCCGCTGGCCGCGGTGACCTGGGTGCTGGTGCACGAGTCCGGGGTGCACGCCACGGTCGCCGGGGTGCTGCTCGGGTTCGCCGTACCGGTCGGGCGCCGGGCCCACGGCCCCGGTCCCGGCCTGGCCGAGCACTTCGAGCACCGGTTCCGGCCGATCTCGGCGGGGTTCGCGGTGCCGGTGTTCGCGTTCTTCGCCGCCGGGGTGTCGGTCGTCGACACCGGGAGTGTGCGCGAGACGCTGGGGTCCAGCGTCACCCTGGGCGTGCTGTTCGGGCTGATGGTCGGCAAGACCATCGGGGTGCTCGGCTCGACCTGGCTGGTGCAGCGGTTCACCCGGGCCCAGCTCGCCGAGGGGCTGAGCTGGTGGGACGTGCTCGGGGTGGCCCAGCTGGCCGGGATCGGGTTCACCGTGTCGCTGCTCATCGGCGAGCTGGCGTTCGGCCCCGGCACCCCGGCCGACGACCAGGTGAAGATCGGCGTGCTGCTCGGCTCGTTGGTGTCGGCCCTGCTGGCCACCGTCGTGCTGCGCATCCGCAACGCGCACTACCGGCGGATGTGGGACGAGGAGCAGCGCGACGACGACGAGGACGGCATCCCGGACGTCTACCAGCAGGGCCGGGCGGACTAGCGGCTGTCCCGGGGAACGTGTGCCGGAGGTGAACTCGTCGATCACCTCCGCGGGGACGTCGGCGCCGGCCGCCCCGCCGCCGACGAACCGGTACCGGAAGGCGAACACCGCGACGCCGAACCCGGAGGTGATCGCAGCCGCGACGACGAGGTCATCCCGTGCGAGGCCCGCGCGCTGGCCGAGCACGCCAGGGCACTGCACCGACGAGCTCGGTGAGCCGCACGGGCCCGGGAGGCCCGTTCTGTCGGTGGTCGCGGGCACCATGACGGTCGTGTTCCGGGGAACCGTCATCACCGAGGGGTTGGGGCCCGGCGTCGTGATCGGGGCCGAGGAGGTGCGGGTGTCCGGCCGGGTCTTCCGCTACCGCGCCGGTGAGGTGGCCGCCCGCGACGAGGCGGTGGCGTACGGCCCGGCCGCCGGCACGCCCGAACAGCAGCTCGACCGGGACCGGTAGGAGGCCGTGGTGGCGAGGGCGGGGACGACGGCGGTGCCGGACCGGGTGCGGTTCGCGGTGGAGGTGCTCGATCCGGGGCCGGACGACCGCGTCCTGGAGATCGGGTGCGGTCCGGGGGTGGCCGCGGCGCTGGTCTGCGAGCGGCTGCGGGGCGGCCGGCTGCTCGCCGTCGACCGGTCCGCGGTGGCGATCGGCCGCACCGCGCGGCGCAACGCCGAGCACCTCGCCGCCGGTCGGCTGGAGGTGCGCACCGCCGCGCTGCACGAGCTGGACCTGCCCCCCGGGAGCCTGGACGCCGCGTTCGCGGTCGACGTCAACCTCTTCTGGACCGGGCGGCCGGCCCGTGAGCTGGCCCTGCTGGCCGCGGCGCTGCGCCCGGGCGGGGCGCTGCACGTCTGCTACGGGTCGGGCGGGCCGCAACCGCCGGAGCGGATCACCACC
>DASQMQ010000360.1:0-4788 GCA_035645455.1 Pseudonocardia sp. | reverse complement strand
AAGAAGCGATAAGGCAATGCCGGGTACGCCTGGCCGGGAACGCTTCCCAGACCAATCACATCGTCGAAGGAACTCAGCCACTCACCCGTCAGGAACGACCGGTCAGGCCACAACGGGACCACCGCCCAACCCGCCACCCGCACCGCAGCCGAGCAGACCAACCGCGCCAACCCTGCCAACGACGCCCAGGCCTGAGGCGCCTAGCCCGACGAGCCTGATCTGGCCCGCCCGCCGGATCCCAGTCGCTGCTGGAGGTGTCCGACGATGCGTTCGGCCGGCTCCGCCTCACCGACCTGAGTGCGACCACGCCTCACGAAGGGGGCACCGCGCAGAAACCCCGGACGGAGCACATCCCCCCGGAGCCCGGCGACCGGGCCCTGCTCACATGCTGCGCCGGTACTGCCCCCCGACCTCGAAGAACGCATCGGTGAGCTCCCCGAGGCTGCACACCCGGGCGGCCCGCATCAGCTCGTCGAACACGTTGCCCCCGCCGGTGGCGACGTCCTGCAACCGCCGGATCGCGGTCTGGGCGTCGTCGCGGTGGCGGCCCTGGAAGTCGGCGAGCCGGTCGAGCTGGCTGCGCTTCTCGGCCTCGGTGGCCCGGGCCAGCTCGATCTCCTGCGGAGCGTCGTCGGAGTGCGGCGGCAGGAAGGTGTTGACCCCGATCAGTGGCAGCGAGCCGTCGTGCTTGCGGTGCTCGTAGAGCATCGACTCGTCCTGGATGCGGCCGCGCTGGTAGCCGGTCTCCATGGCGCCGAGCACGCCGCCGCGCTCGGAGAGCCGGTCGAACTCGGCCAGCACCGCCTGCTCGACCAGGTCGGTCAGCTCCTCCACGACGAACGAGCCCTGCAGCGGGTTCTCGTTCAGCGACAGGCCCCACTCCTTGTTGATGATGAGCTGGATGGCCATGGCCCGGCGCACCGACTCCGCGGTCGGGGTGGTCACCGCCTCGTCGTAGGCGTTGGTGTGCAGGGAGTTGGCATTGTCGTAGAGCGCGCAGAGGGCCTGCAGGGTGGTGCGGATGTCGTTGAAGTTCATCTCCTGCGCGTGCAGCGACCGGCCCGAGGTCTGCACGTGGTACTTGAGCTTCTGGCTGCGCTCGTTGGCCCCGTACTTCTCGCGCATGGCGATCGCCCAGATCCGCCGGGCCACCCGGCCGATCACGGTGTACTCGGCGTCCATCCCGTTGGAGAAGAAGAACGACAGGTTGGGTGCGAAGTCGTCGACGTCCATCCCGCGGGCCAGGTAGCTCTCCACGAAGGTGAACCCGTTGGCCAGGGTGAAGGCCAGCTGGCTGATGGGGTTCGCCCCGGCCTCGGCGATGTGATAGCCCGAGATCGATACCGAGTAGAAGTTGCGCACCCGGTGCGCGATGAACCACTCCTGGATGTCGGCCATCATCCGCAGGCTGAACTCGGTGGAGAAGATGCAGGTGTTCTGGCCCTGGTCCTCCTTGAGGATGTCGGCCTGCACCGTGCCGCGCACGTTGGCCAGCGCGAACGCCGTCAGTTCGGCGTGCTCCTCCGGGTCGGGGTCGCGGTCGTGCTCGGCGCGGAACTTCTCCACCTGCTGGTCGATCGCGGTGTTCAGGAAGTAGGCCAGGATCGTCGGGGCCGGGCCGTTGATGGTCATCGACACCGAGGTGGCCGGCGAGGTCAGGTCGAACCCGGCGTAGAGGGCCTTCATGTCCTCCAGGGTCGCGATGGACACCCCGGACGTGCCGACCTTGCCGTAGACGTCGGGGCGGGTGCCGGGATCGCGGCCGTAGAGGGTCACCGAGTCGAACGCGGTGGACAGCCGCTTGGCCTCGGAGTGCTCGGACAGCAGGTGGAAGCGGCGGTTGGTGCGGAAGGCGTCGCCCTCGCCGGCGAACATCCGGGCCGGGTCCTCGCCCTCGCGCTTGAACGCGAACACCCCCGCGGTGAACGGGAACCGCCCGGGCAGGTTCTCCGCGCGCAGGAAGCGCAGCAGGTCGGCGTGCTCGGTGAAGCGGGGCAGCGCCACCCGGCGGACCGGGTTGCCCGACAGGGTGGTGCGGGTCAGCTCGGTGCGCAGTTCCCTGTCGCGGACGTGCACCACCATCTCGTCGCCGGAGTACGCCTGGACGACCTCCGGCCAGGTGTCGAGGAGCGCGGCCGATTCCGCCGGCAGCGCCTCCTCGGCCTGGTCGAGCACGTCGGCGAGCGCGCCGGGAGCCGCCCCGGCCGCCTGCACGGCCTCGAACGCGGTGCGCAGGTGCTGGCGCCGCCGGGCCGCGGCGACGTGCTCGGCGGTGGTCGCGTGGTACCCGCGCACGGTCTCGGCGATCTCGGACAGGTAGCGGGCGCGCTGCGCCGGCACCGGGGCGGCGTGCTCGGAGGAGGTCTTGCGGTCGGTGCGGGGCAGCCTGCCCTCGGCCAGCGCCAGCCCGTCCTCCGACAGGACCGTGCACAGGTGCTGGTAGAGCGCGGTGACGCCGTCGTCGTTGAAGGTGGCCGCGCTGGTGCCGAACACCGGCATGTCCTGCCAGGACGAGCCGAAGGCGTCCCGGTTGCGGACCAGCTGGCGGCCGACGTCGCGGCGGGCGTCCTCGCCGCCGCGGCGCTCGAACTTGTTGATCGCCACGGCGTCCGCGAAGTCCAGCATGTCGATCTTCTCGAGCTGGGAGGCGGCGCCGAACTCCGGGGTCATCACGTACAGCGAGCGGTCGACGAAGGAGGTGATCCCGGCGTCGCCCTGGCCGATGCCCGGGGTCTCCACGATCACCAGGTCGAACGCGGCGGCGCGGAGCACCGCGATCACGTCGGCGAGCCGCTCGGGCAGCGATCCGTCGGCGCCGCGGGTGGCCATCGAGCGGAAGAACACCGGTTCGCCCAGGGAGTTCATCCGGATCCGGTCGCCGAGCAGCGCGCCGCCGCCGCGGCGCCGGGTGGGGTCGACGGCCAGCACCGCGATCCGCAGCTTGTCCTCCTGGTCCAGCCGGAACCGGCGGACCAGCTCGTCGGTCAGCGAGGACTTGCCCGAGCCCCCGGTGCCGGTGATGCCGAGCACCGGCACCCGGCGGCGCGGGGTGAGGTCGAGGCCGGCGTCGCTGCGTGCGGCGGGCAGCCGGCCGGCCTCGGCCAGGGTCAGCGTGCGGGCCAGCGTCGCGGGTTCACCGGCGTACAGCCCGTCGAAGGACGGCGGTGGGGACGCGGCCAGGTCGGTGTCGCACTCCCGGATCATGATGTTGATCATCCCGGGGAGGCCGAGGCGCTGGCCGTCCTCGGGGGAGAAGATGCGCGAGACCCCGCGCGAGTGCAGCAGCTCGATCTCGGCCGGGACGATCACCCCGCCACCGCCGCCGTACACCTTGACGTGCCCGGCACCGCGCTCGCGCAGCAGTTCGACCAGGTAGCTGAAGTACTCGACGTGCCCGCCCTGGTAGGAGCTGATCGCCACGCCCTGGGCGTCCTCCTGCACGGCGGCGTCGACGACCTCGTCCACCGAACGGTTGTGCCCGAGGTGCACGACCTCGGCCCCCTGCCGCTGCAGGATCCGCCGCATGATGTTGATCGCCGCGTCGTGCCCGTCGAACAGGGCGGCCGCGGTGACGAACCGGACGGGGTGGGCGGGTACGTGCAGGTCGGGCGCGGCGGCCCTGTGGTCGGCCATGTCGCAGTCCTCTCGCCGGGCGCGGAGCGCGCGCACCCGCGCCGGCAGGCGGACGTCGGGCGGCGGCAGATTTAGTTTGGCATCCGAGTATCGGAGCCTCAACCTCTGCGCGGGGTGACGAGGGTGACGCGGGGTGCGAGGGGCGCTCGGTCGGCGCCGCGACGGTCAGGCGGCGTGGTTGGCCCGGGGGATCTCGATGGTCGGCATGTCGATCTCCATCGTGGCCGCCTCCTGGTCCGGTGCGGCGACCACGCCGACCACCGCCGGGCGCAGTCGCCGGGCCAGCAGCGGGGCCAGGAAGCCCAGGACGACCAGGATCAGGCCGGAGCCCGCGATGGACAGCGCCGCGTTCATCGGATCCACCAGGACCAGCACGAACGCCGCTCCTGGCCACCACATCAAGGCCCGGAGAGGGCCGGGAACGGTCCAGTCCTTCTTGTCCGTCGCGCCGCGAGCCATGACGGATTCCTACCCGGTGGAGGTGAACGGTATGCATCCGGCCCCGGACTCGGTCCGGACCGTCCGGCTAGGGTTCCCGGATGGACGTCGCCGGAGCTCTGGTCGAGCAGGGCCGGTTGCTCGCTGATGTGATCCGTGTCTCAGATCCGGCGACCCCGGTCCCGACGTGTCCGGGCTGGACGCTGCGCAAGCTCGTCGGGCACGTCGGCCGCGGCGACCGATGGGCCGCCGAGATCGTGGCGACCGGGCATCCGGTGGAGCTCCGCGCGGTGCCCGACGGCCGCGCGCCCGACGACCCCGCGGACACCGCGGACTGGTTGCGCGGCGGCGCCGAACTGCTGGTCCGGCGGGCCGCGGCCGACCCGGACGCGCAGGTGTGGACGTTCCTCGGGCCGCGGCCCGCGTCCTGGTGGGTGCGCCGGCGGCTGCACGAGTCGACCGTGCACCGCGCCGACGCCGTGCTGGCGCTCGACGAGCCCTACTCGATCGCGCCGGAGTTGGCCGCCGACGGGATCAGTGAGCACCTCGACATCCTCGCCCAGCGCCCGGAGCCCGGGCCCGCCCCGCTGGCACCGGGGACCGACCTGCACCTGCACGCCACCGACGGCGACCTCGGCGCCGCGGGGGAGTGGGTCGTGCGCGGCGCCGGATCGGTGATCACCTGGGCGCCCGGCCACGTCAAGGCCACCACCGCGG
>DASQMQ010000359.1:0-8133 GCA_035645455.1 Pseudonocardia sp. | reverse complement strand
TCTACGTCGCCTTCGCGCGCTGGCGCTCGGCGTGCATCGGCGCCGGGGTGTACAGCCGGTACGCCGGCGGGGTCATGGGGGTGGCCGAGGACGACGGCGGCGCGGCCCGGCTGGCCGGGGTGTACCGGCAGGCCGAGGCCGCCCTGGCCGCCCTCTCCGCCTGATCGCCCGTCACGCGATCCAGGGCGGGAGCACCGGGTCGGCGCCGGGCACCGAGGCGAGGGCGCCGCCGGGGGCGGTGACGATGGCGGTGATCCCGGTCCGGGGATCGGCGTGCACCTGCCGCGGGAGCCGCGGGGGCAGGACGAGGGTGTCGCCGGGCCCGACCACGACCGGGTCGCCGTCGAGGTCGACGGTGGCGGCTCCGTCGAGCACGGTCCACACCTGCTCGACGTCGAACCAGTGCAGCGGCCCGGACGCGCCCGGGACCATCTCCACCCGCCACAGCGCGACCTGCGCACCGCCGAGGGTGGGCGAGGCGAAGGTGGTCGTGGTGGCGTTCGGGGTGCTGCTGCGGCGGGCCTCGGTGCTGCGGACGACGGGCATCCGGATCACTCCTAAGATGGGTAACGTGGTTGTCGAAATGGTGAACCAGGTTGTCCATCATGTCAACTGACCCGCCCGGCTTCGAGCTGCCGCTGCGCCTGCTGCTGGGGTTCCGGGTGCTGATCGACGCGCTGCACGCCGAACTGGCCCGCGAGGGGCATCCGGAGGTGCGGCCGGTCCACGGGTTCGTGCTGCAGGCTGTCGGGTCCGGCACCACCGCGGTGGAGCTGGGCCGCCGGCTCGGGGTCACCAAGCAGGCCGCGGCCAAGCACCTCGACTTCCTGGAGCGGCGCGGCTACCTGGAGCGCTGCACCGACCCGGACGATGCGCGGCGCCGGCCGGTCCGGCTCACCGCCCGTGGCCTGGACTGCCTGCACCGGTCGGCGCGGATCTTCGACGACCTGCGCGCCGGCTGGTCGGAGCGGCTGGGGGAGGAACGGCTGCGCGCGCTGGAGGACGACCTGCGCGCGGTGACCCCGGCGCAGGCGTTCCGGCTGGACCTGCCCGGCTGGTTCGGCGGTGGCTGACCGGTGCGGGCCCGGGACTCAGGCGTCCACCGTGGACGGTTGCAGGGTGACCGGCATCGCGTCCCAACCGCGCAGGGTGCGGGTGGGCCGGCGGTGCGGCGGTCCGGCCGGGGCCAGCTCGGGGAAGCGGTCGAACAGCATCCGCAGCGCGACCTCGCCCTCCATCCGGGCCAGCCCGGCGCCCAGGCAGTAGTGGATGCCGCTGGAGAACGCCAGGTGCTCCCCGGCGTTGGGCCGGGTGACGTCGAACCGGTCGGGCTCGGGGAAGGTCGCCGGGTCGCGGTTGGCGCCGCCCAGCATGATCACCACGAACCGGCCGGCCGGTACGTGCTCGCCGGCCACCTCCGCGTCGCGCTGCGCGAGGCGGCCGGTGCGCTGCACCGGCGACTCGATGCGCAGCATCTCCTCGACGGCGTTCGGCCAGCGCTGCGGCTCGGCGCGCAGCACGTCGAGCTGGTCGGGGTGCTCGGTGAGCAGCGCCGCGCCGTTGCCGATCAGGTTGACGGTGGTCTCGAACCCGGCCGCGAGCAGCAGCATCGCGATGCTGAGCAGCTCGTCCTCGCTCAGCTTGCCCGCGCCGTCGTGCGCGGCCAGCAGGCTGTCCAGGATCGTGTCGCCCGGCTCGTGGCGCAGCCGGGCGAAGTGCCCGCCCATCCACTCCTGCAGCGCGGCGATGCCCTTCTCCGAGCGCGCGAAGTCGCGGTAGGTCAGCCCGGCGTCCAGGGACAGCGCCCCGCCTTCGCCCCAGGCCAGGAACTGCTCGCGCATGTCGGTCGGGGCGCCCAGCATCTCGGCGATCACGGTGGCCGGCAGCAGGGCGGCGTAGTCGCCGACCAGGTCGGCGGACGAGCCCTTGGCGGCCATCGCGTCCAGCAGCTCGGCGGCGACCGCTTCGGTCCGCGAGCGCAGCGCGGCCACCGCCCGAGCGCTGAACGCCCTGGTCACCAGCTTGCGGTAACGGGTGTGGTCGGGCGGGTTCGCGGCCAGCATGGACGGATCCTCGACCGGTCCGAGCGGTCCCGGGCCGGCGATCCTGGCGGCCAGCCGCAGCGCGGCGGGCATCCGCTGGTTCGGCCCGCCGGCGACGCCGAAGTCCTGGCTGCGCAGCACGGCGGTGGCGATGTCGTGGTGGCAGGTGTTGAGCACCATGCCGTTGTCGACCAGGCGGCCGCGGGCGCGCAGCTCGTCGTAGAAGGGGTAGGGGTCGACCGACATGGCCGGGTCGATCATGAACTGCGCGGTCCGGTCGCCCGCCGCCGTCCGCCGTTTGATCACCTGTCGGAACAGCCCGTGCCGCAGGCCCCACCGCATCGCGCGCCGCACTCCGGTCACCATCGTGGCCTCCCCTCGTCGTTCCCCACGCTACCCACGCCGCGGTCGAACGGGCTACCGGCCGGTAGGTCGGTGGGGACGACGGGCGCCCGCCGTTCCGGCACGGGCACCGCGGTCGCGGTGGCGATCAGGAGTCCGCCCGGTCGGGGCCGCCGGTGGCGCGCGGTGGGCCCGCGTGGGGTACCACTGACCAGTGACCTCCCCGCGGCTGCTGGCCGTCAGCGACCTGCACGTCCGCTACCCCGACAACCGGACCGTCGTCGAAGGGCTGCACCCGACCGCGGACGGCGACTGGCTGATCGTCGCCGGGGACGTCGCGGAGCAGGTCGACGACGTCGGGTGGGCGCTGGGCCTGCTGCGCGAGCGGTTCGCCAGGGTGATCTGGGTGCCCGGCAACCACGAGCTGTGGACCCGCGGCAAGGACCCGGTGCCGCTGCGCGGCGAGGCGCGCTACCGCCACCTCGTCGAGCTGTGCCGGGGGCTGGACGTGCTGACCCCGGAGGACCCCTTCCCGGTGTGGGACGGCGACGGCGGCCCGGTCACCGTGGCCCCGCTGTTCCTGCTCTACGACTACTCGTTCCTGCCCGAGGGCACCACGACCGCCGAGGAGGGGCTGGCGGCGGCGTACCGCGCCGGGGTGGTGTGCACCGACGAGCACCTGCTCGACCCGCAGCCCCACCCGGACCGGGCCGCGTGGTGCGCGGCCCGGGTGGCGGAGTCGCGGCGCCGGCTCGACGCCGTCGATCCGGACCTGCCGACCGTGCTGGTGAACCACTGGCCGCTGACCCGGCTGCCGACCCGGGTGCTGCGCTACCCGGAGTTCGCGCTGTGGTGCGGCACCGAGCAGACCGCCGACTGGCACGTCCGCTACCGCGCCACCGCCGTCGTCTACGGGCACCTGCACATCCCCCGGGTCACCTGGGAGGACGGGGTCCGCTTCGTGGAGGCGTCGCTGGGCTACCCGCGCGAGTGGCGCGGCCGGGCCGAGCGCGGCCACCCGACCCCGGCCGACCTGCTGCCCCGCCGGATCCTGCCCGCCTGACGTCCGTTCCGGTCAAGAACGACGTCGCGGTCGAGTAGGAAGTCTCGTCGCGATGACGCCGTTCTCGACCGGACGGCGCCAGCCCGCCGCTCCGGCCAGTCGGCCTCAGGGCTTGCGTGCCACGCCACCCGTGGTCTCGGGCAGCGGCTCGACCGCGCTGACGTCGGTGGGTTCGGGCCGCCACTCCGTGACCGACACCAGACCGGGTTCGACCACCTCCAGCCCCGAGAAGTACCCGCGGATGTGCTCGACGGGTTGCTGGATGTAGGGCACGCCCCCGGACTTCGCGTAGTTCTCGGCGAGCGCGTTGAGCGCGGCGTTGGTGTCGTTGCCGTCCCACACGGCCAGGTAGCTGCCCGAGGGCACCGCGTCCATCATCCGCGCCACGATCGAGTGCGAGGCCTCGAAGCTCCTCGCGTGGCCGAGCACGCCCATGAACATGACCGCGATCGGCTGGTCGAAGTCCAGGGTCTCGCGCGCCCGTTCGATGATCAGTTCCGGGTCGTGGTAGTCGGCCTCGACGTAGGCGGTGACGCCCTCGGGTCTGGTGTTCTGCAGCAAGACCCTGGCGTGTGCCAGCACGATCGGGTCGTTGTCCACGTAGACGATCCGGCTCTCCGGGGCGATCGCCTGGGCGATCTGGTGGGTGTTCTGCATCGTGGGCAGTCCGGTGCCCACGTCGAGGAACTGGCGGATGCCGGCCTCCCCGGCCAGGAACCGCACCACCCGGTTGAGGAACTGCCGCGACTGCCGGGCGAAGGTGGCCATGTCGTAGAACTGCAGGGCCGCCTCGGCGGCCAGCCGGTCGGGCTCGTAGTTGTCCTTGCCGCCCAGCCAGTAGTTCCAGATGCGGGCCGCGCCCGGCACGTCGGTATTGATGTCGCGGGTCGGTTCCGTCACGTACAACTCACTCCCGGGTCACGGTGGGTCACCACCCTCGGCGGTGCGTCCGGTGGGACATCGATCTGGATCACACCCTATCGAGGTTGGGCGCCGACTCCGTGTCACCTGCGGCCAGCGGCTCGATGCGACGGAGCAACGGCAGCCGTCCGAGTACGAGCGCGCGGGCGCGCGGGCTGGGCAGCGGCGAGGAGGAGTCTCGAGCAGGAGTCAGGGGCGGTGGTGAACCACTGGCCGCTGACCCGGCTGCCACCCGGGTGCTGCGCTACCCGGAGTTCGCGCTGTGGTGCGGCACCGAGCAGACCGCCGACTGGCACGTCCGCTACCGCGCCACCGCCGTCGTCTACGGGCACCTGCACATCCCGCAGGTCGCCTGGGAGGACGGCGGGCGCTTCGTCGAGGCGTCGCTGGGCTACCCGCGCGAGTGGCGCGGCCGGGCCGAGCGCATGAAGGTGGTCCACGACGATCCCTACCTGCTGCTCGTGGCGGGGAAGGCCTCCTCGGTCCGCGATCTGCTGCCGGTGCTGGAGAAGGTGATGCAGACCGGTCGACGATGGTGGTTTCGTCCTCGGTGACCACCACCTTGCGGGCCCGGCCCGCGCGGCGCTGCAGAACGCCGCGTCGATCGCCGCGCTGTTCCTGACCACCGAGGCCGTCATCGCCGACAAGCCCGAGCGCAGCGCCGCTCCCCCCGGTGATCCAACCGGCGGCATGGGCGGCATGGACTTCTGACCCCCGCCGCCCGTCCCAGTTCAGGAAGGCCACCTTCAGGTCCTGTGCGGGCAGGAAGGTGGCCTTACTGAACCGCGGGAGTTCAGGAAGGTGGCTTTCCTGACCTCGGGCGGCGGGGACGTGGCGCGTGGGGGGAAGAGGGGGAGTCAGTGGGGTGGAAGGTGGCGCCCCAGAGGCGCCAGGCGCGCGGCTCGTCGGGGTCGGCGTGCTCGGCGCCGACCTCGCCGAACCGCAGCCGGATCCGGGCCCCGCCCAACGCGGCCCGTTCGATGTGCACGGTGCCGCCGGTGGCCTCGACCGCGTCCCGGGCGATGGCCAGGCCCAACCCGGTGGACCCGGAGCTGCTCACCCCGCGGCGCAGGGCGGTGGCCGGGTCAGCCACGCCCGGCCCGGCGTCGTCGACCACCAGGGTGACCCAGCCGGCGTGGCGCACCACCGCCACCGCGAACCCGGTGCCGGCCGGGGTGTAGCGGAAGATGTTGCCGAGCAGGGCGTCGATCACCGCGGCCACGTCGTCCTCGGTGAGCGCGACCGTCGCCGCGCCGTCCATGGTGCGGAACTCGCAGGTCCGGCGGCTGTGCTGGGCCAGCGCCGACCAGAAGCCCATCCGCCGGCGGACGACCGCGGCGACGTCGCAGCGGTCCGGCCCGGGGGCGCGGCCGGGGGCCCGGATCAGCGTGTCGACGTCGTTGTTCAGCGCGGTCACGGTCTGGCGCACCCGGTCGGCGGCCGGACCGTCCCCGATCGCGCCGGCGTCCAGGGCGAGCGCGGTCAACGGCGTGCGCAGCCGGTGGGAGAGGTCCGCGGCCAGCCGCCGTTCGCCGGCCCGGGCCTCGGAGAACCGGTCGGCCAGCGCGTCCAACGCCGCGGCCAGCGCCACGGTCTCCGGGGTGTGCATCGAGCGCGTGCGCAGCGGGCGGTCGTCGTCGCCGAGGCCGCGGGCGGTCGCGGTCAACGCGGTGAGGTCGTCGACCACCGGCCGCACCCGGCGGGCCGACCCGAGCGCCCCGATCACCGCGGCGCCGGTCCCGAGGGCCAGCAGCACCGCCGCCCACCCGACCGCAGTCCCGAGGGTCCCGCCCGCCGGCACGAAGGCCTCCACCACCGCCGGTCCGGCCGGGCCGGCGACGGGGCGGGCCAGCACCGTGCCGCCGTCCACGTCGACGTCGGCCCGGCCCGCTGCCCGCCCGGGCACCGGGTCCAGGCGGGAGGTCCCCACGGTGCTGGTGCCCAGGTGCACGGCCAGCCGGCCCTCCCGGCCGGCGCCGGTGCGGGCCATGCCGCGCAGCAGCGCCTCCCGGTCCCCGGTCGCCTCGGTCAGGCTGACCAGCGCGGAGAGGTCGGCCTCGGTGTCCGCGCGCAGGCGCGCGCGCTCCCCCCACCCGTGCAGGACCAGGGCCGCAGCGGTCACCACCGCGGCCACCGCGAGCGCGGTGGCCAGGGTCAGGCGGACGACGAGCTGTCGCACGGCTCCACCAGCTTGACCCCGACGCCGCGCACGGTGTGCAGGAAGCGGGGGGCGGACGCGGACTCGCCGAGCTTGCGGCGCAGCCACGACAGGTGCACGTCGATGGTCTGGTCCAGGTGCAGGTGCGGCTGGCGCCACACCTCCCGGCACAGCTCGGCCTTCGACACCACCCGTCCGCTGCGCGCGGCGAGGTAGCTGAGCAGGTCGAACTCGCGGCGGGTGAGGGTCAGCGGCGCCCCGGCCAGGCTGGCCTCCCGCCGCGCCTCGTCCACCACCAGCTCGCCGACCTCGATCGGGCCGTCGGCCGGCTTCTCGGCCGGCCTGGTCCGCCGCAGCACCGCGCCGACCCGGGCGGTGAGGTGGTCGCTGGAGAAGGGCTTGGACAGGTAGTCGTCCGCGCCGGCGTTGAGCAGCTTCACGATCGACGGTTCGTCGTCGCGCGCGGTCGCGATGATCACCGGTGCGTCGCTCACCCCGCGCAGCAGCCGAAGCGCCTCGAACCCGTCCAGGTCGGGCAGCCCCAGGTCGAGCACGACCAGGTCGACGTGCTCGTCGGTGACCGTGCGCAGGGCGTCCAGCGCGCTGGCGACCGGCTGTACGACGTAGCCGGCGCCGCGCAGGGCGCCGGTCATCGCGGTGCGAACGGCGTGGTCGTCCTCGACCAGCAACACCAGCGGCATATCCGCACCGTAAGGGGTGGCACACGGTTGCGGAACAGCCACCGCGGCCATCCCGGGGGCGCCTTCAGCGCGATCTGGCGGCTGCTTAAGGTGCCGTTCGGGTGGTGATCCCTAGCATTCGGCACTCAGCGGCCCGTGAGGTGCATCACGCCGTGGCACGTCGACGGGAGCAGTGTGGCTGGCATCGAGATCGACCGGGTCGGCAAGGTGTACGCCGACGGCACCCGGGCTGTCACGGACCTGTCCATCGACGTCATGGACGGCGAGTTCCTGGTGCTGGTCGGGCCGTCGGGCTGCGGCAAGACCACCGCGCTGCGGATGGTGGCCGGTCTGGAGGAGATCAGCGAGGGCGAGGTGCGCATCGGTGGCCGGGTGGTCAACCGGGTGCCGGCCCGCGACCGGGACGTGGCGATGGTGTTCCAGTCCTACGCGCTCTACCCGCACCTGACGGTCTTCGACAACATCGCCTTCGGGCTGACCCTGCGCAAGGTGCCGCGGGACCGGATCGAGGCCCGGGTGCGCGAGGTCGCCGGGGTGCTGGAGCTGACCGAGCACCTGCACCGCAAGCCGCGCAACCTCTCCGGCGGCCAGCGCCAGCGGGTGGCGATGGGCCGGGCCATCGTCCGCGAGCCGCGCGCGTTCCTGATGGACGAGCCGCTGTCGAACCTGGACGCCAAGCTGCGGGTGCAGATGCGGGCCCAGATCGCCCGCATCCAGCGCGACCTCGGGGTGACCACGGTGTACGTCACCCACGACCAGACCGAGGCGATGACCCTCGGCGACCGGGTCGCGGTGCTGCGGGACGGGATCCTCCAGCAGGTGGCCCCACCGATGTCGCTGTACCACCGCCCCGCCAACGAGTTCGTCGCCCGCTTCATCGGCAGCCCCGGGATGAACCTCTTCCCC
>DASQMQ010000358.1:0-7560 GCA_035645455.1 Pseudonocardia sp. | reverse complement strand
CCTCGTCGGTGCCCTCGGCGACCTCGGTGCCCGACCCGGGCGCGACCGGCGTCCTGCAGCTGGTGCTGGGCCGCTCCTTCGACGACGTCGTGCAGCCGCCCGCCGCCCCGGCCACCGAGACCGTCACCGGGACGCCGGCCCCCGACGGCGCCCGGGCGAGCTGCTCCTGACCGTTCACCCCCGGTTCACCCGCTGAACCGGCCCGCTGTGGTGGACGCAACTAGGCTCGTCTCATGCGGGACGCCTACCAGGAGCAACTCGATCAGCTGGCGGACAGCCTCGCCATCATGTGCGACCAGGTCGCGGTGGCCATGGAGAAGGCGACCAGGGCGCTGCTGGAGGTCGATCTGCACCTCGCCGAGGCGGTCATCACCGACGACGTCCAGGTCGACGAGATCCGGGCCGCCGCCGAGGAACGGGCGTTCGCGCTGCTCGCGCTGCAGGCCCCGGTCGCCACCGACCTGCGGATCGTGGTCTCGGCCATCCACGGGGCCGGGGACGTGGAGCGGATGGGCGACCTGGCGCTGCACGTCGCCCAGGCCGCCCGCCGCCGGCACCCGCAGCCGGTGCTGCCCGAGGAGGTCGCGCCGTACTTCGCCGAGATGGGCCGGGTGGCCGTGGAGCTGGCGACGAAGGCCGCCGAGGTGATCCGCACCCGCGACCTGACGACCGCCGCCCAGCTCGAGGACGACGACGACGCGATGGACGACCTGCACCGGCACATGTTCACCGTGCTGATGGAGCCCGCCTGGAGCCACGGCGTCGGCCCGGCGGTCGACATCGCCCTGCTCGCCCGGTTCTACGAGCGCTACGCCGACCACGCGGTGGCCGTCGCCCGTCGGATCGTCTACGTGGTGACCGGGCAGATGCCGGGTCCGCTGACGGTCTGAGGATTCGCCGCCGGCCCGACCGGGCACTCCCCGCTCATGGCCGGGGTGATACGCACCACGCACATCGTCGGTAGTTCGACGCGCTCGCTGGAGGAGGCGATCCGCGACGGGATGGCCCGGGCCGCGACCTGGGGGGCGGCGTGGGCGCGGATCACGAAGATCAGCGCCAGGTCCGCGGACGGCGAGTGCGAGGTGTACCGGGTCGGCCTGCTGGCCGGCGTCGGGCCCGGGTGACCACGTTCACCGCGCGTTCATCCCGTCCTCGTCGTCCGGCCGGTCGGCGTCCCTAGGCTTCCGCCATGCCTGCCGTGCCGCTGCCCGAGCAGCTCGACGAGCTGTCCGAACGCCTGGGCCAGATGTGCACGGCCGCTGCCGGTGCGTTGCAGCGGGCCACGGCGGCGCTGCTGGAGTCGCGGCCGCGGCTGGCCGAGCAGGTGGTCGCCGGGGATGTCGCGATCGACAAGCTGCGGGCCCGGGTGGAGGACGTCGCCGCGGAGTGCCTGCTGTTCCACGCCCCGGTGGCCGGGGACCTGCGCACGGTGGTCTCGGCGATCCGGGCGGCCGGCGACGTCGAGCGGATGGGCGACCTGGCCGTGCACGTGGCCAAGGTGGTGCTGATCGGTCGGCGGGTCCCCGACGAGGTGCGCGACGACGTGGCCGAGATGGGCGCGCTGGCCGTGCGCCTGGCGGTCAAGTCCGCCACCGTGGTCCGGACCCGCAACGTGATCATGGCGATCGAGCTGGACGCCGACGACGACCCGATGGACGCCCTGCACCAGCACATGTTCGAGGTGCTGATGGACCCGCGCTGGCCGCACGGCGTGCCGGCCGCGGTCGACCTGACCCTGCTGGCCCGCTACTACGAGCGCTTCGCCGACCACGCCGTCACGGTGGCCAACGAGACCGTCTACGCGGTCACCGGCCGCACGCCCGACGCCGTCCCGATCTGATCGGGCCCGCACCCCCACGACCGCGAGAACGGCGCCGCTGCTGATGTGCGTGCGCAGATCCAGCAGCAGCGCCGTTCTCGACGGGTGGATCAGCCGAAGCGGCCGGAGACGTAGTCCTCGGTGGCCTTCTGGGTCGGCTGGGAGAAGATCTTCTTGGTCTCGTCCATCTCGACCAGCTTGCCCGGCTTGCCGGTGCCCTCGATGTTGAAGAAGCCGGTGTAGTCGCTCACCCGGGCGGCCTGCTGCATGTTGTGGGTGACGATGACGATCGTGTAGTCGCTCTTCAGCTCGTTGATCAGGTCCTCGATCGCCAGCGTGGAGATCGGGTCCAGGGCCGAGCACGGCTCGTCCATCAGCAGCACGTCGGGCTGCACGGCGATGGCCCGGGCGATGCACAGCCGCTGCTGCTGCCCGCCGGACAGGCCGGAGCCCGGCTTGTCCAGCCGGTCCTTGACCTCCTCCCAGAGGTTCGCCCCGCGCAGGGACTGCTCGACCAGCTGGTCGGTGGCCTCCTTGCGCATCCGCTTGTTGTTCAGGCGCTGACCGGCGATCACGTTGTCGTAGATCGACATCGTGGGGAACGGGTTCGGCCGCTGGAAGACCATGCCGATCTGGCGGCGCACGCCGACCGGGTCGACGCCCGGCCCGTACAGGTCGGTGCCGTCCAGTTCGAGCCGGCCCTCCACCCGGGCGTTCGGGATGACCTCGTGCATCCGGTTGATCGAGCGCAGGTAGGTGGACTTCCCGCAGCCGGACGGCCCGATCAGCGCGGTCACGCTCTTCGGCCGGATGGTCATGTTGACGCCCTGCACGGCCAGGAACGACCCGTAGTAGATGTCCAGGTCGATGGCGTCGATCGCTTTGCCCATGGTGGCGGCTTCCTATCGGGTCTTCGGCGCGAACAGGCGCGCGATGAGGCGGGCGGCGAGGTTGAGCACCATCACGATCAGGATCAGCACCAGCGCCGCGGTCCAGGCCCGGTCGAGGTAGGGGTCGCGCGGGACGCCGGGCGCCGCATAGGAGTAGTAGGAGAACACCGGCAGGGTCGCCATCCGCCCGTCGAACGGGTTGAGGTTCACCCCGGTGGTGATGCCCACCGCGATCAGCAGCGGGGCCGTCTCGCCGATGACCCGGGCGATCGCCAGCGTGATGCCCGAGGCGATGCCGGCGATCGAGGTCGGGATGACGACCTTGAGGATGGTCCGCCACTTCGGCACGCCCAGTGCGAAGGCGGCCTCGCGCAGCTCGTTCGGGACGATCTTGAGCATCTCCTCGGTGGACCGCACGACCACCGGGATCATCAGCACCGACAGCGCCACCGCACCGGCGAAGCCCAGCCGGACACCGGGGCCGGCGAACAGCGCGAACAGCGCGTAGGCGAACAGGCCCGCGACGATGGACGGGATGCCGGTCATGACGTCGACGAAGAAGGTGATCGCCCGGGCCAACCGGCTCCCGGTGCCGTACTCGACCAGGTAGACCGCGGTGAGCAGGCCGACCGGGATGCTCATCAGCGCGGCCAGCCCGGTGATGACCAGCGTGCCGAGGATGGCGTGGTACCCGCCGCCGCCCTCGCCGACGATGCCGCGCATCGAGGAGTTGAAGAACTCGCCGTCGAACCGGGCCACCCCGTTGCCGACCACGGTGATGACCACCGAGACCAGCGGGATCATCGCGAGCAGGAACGCCGAGGTGACCACGATGGTGACCAGCCGGTCGGCGGCCTTGCGCCTGCCCTCGACCACCCGGGACAGCACGTACAGCCCGACCGCGAACAGGATCACGGTGCCGAACACGAACAGCCCGGAGCTGAACGCCCCGGTCAGCGCGAGCAGCCCGCCGATGACGACGGCAGCGACCGCCAGCGACGCGGCGGTCGCCCACCGGGGCAGCTGCCCCTTGCTGGCGATCCGGCGCTCCAGCGGGACCGGGTCGGCGCCCGACTCGAGGTCGCTCTTGCCAAGGTCGACGCTCATCAGTTGGCCCCCGAGAACTCTCTGCGCCGGTTGATGATGAAGCGGGCCAGCGAGTTGACCGCCAGCGTGATGACGAACAGCACCAGCCCGGACGCGATCAGCGTGTTGACCGCCAGCCCGGTCGACTCCGGGAACGAGAGCGCGATGTTCGCCGCGATCGTCGACGGGTTCCCCGAGCTGATCAGGTTGAAGGTGACCGCGCCGGAGACCGACAGGATGATCGCCACGGCCATGGTCTCGCCGAGCGCGCGGCCCAGGCCGAGCATGGCGCCGCTGATGATGCCGGAGCGGCCGAACGGCAGCACCGCCATCTTGATCATTTCCCAGCGGGTGGCGCCGAGCGCGAGCGCCGCCTCCTCGTGCAGCGTGGGCGTCTGCAGGAACACCTCGCGGGAGACCGCGGTGATGATCGGCAGGATCATCACCGCCAGGGTCACCCCGACCACCAGCATGGTGCGCCCGGTGGTGGACACCGGGCCGGCGAACAGCGGGATGAAGCCGAGGTTGTCCTGCAGCCAGGTCATCAGCCCGACCGAGGCCGGCGCCAGCACCGCCACGCCCCACAGGCCGTAGACGATGCTGGGCACCGCGGCGAGCAGGTCGATCAGGTAGCCCAGCGGCTGGGCGATCCGTCGCGGGGCGAAGTGGGTGATGAACAGCGCGACCGAGACCGCCAGCGGGGTGGCGATCAGCAGCGCGATGAACGCGGCAAGCAGCGTCCCGAAGACGAGCGGCCAGATGTAGGCGACCAGGCCGTTCCCGCCGGGGATGTCCGCGGCCGGAGCCACGAAGGCCGGCGCGGCCTCGATCAGCAGGAAGGCCGCTACGCCGGCCAGCACGATCAGGATCAGCACGCCGGCCGCGGTGGCGGACCCGGCGAAGATCCGGTCGCCCGGCTGCACGACGGCCTTGGCCGCGGTGGTGGGGGGTTTCGTCGATTCGGGGGCCGGCCCCGGGCTGATGTCGGTACTCACGGTGTCCCTTCCGGCGGATCTCGCGGAAGTCGGTGGGCGGCGCAGCGACCCGGGGGGATCAATGATGACTCCCGCCCGGGCCGCCTGGCCGGAGACGAACGGCCCTGATCAACGCATGGCGCTGATCACGCCGGTGGGTCAGCCCGCCGCCGAGATGGCGTCGACGGCCGGCTGGAACGTGCTGCGCTGGCTGTCCGAGATCGGCGCCGAACCGGCTGCGTCGGCGGCGGCCTGCTGGCCCTCCTCGCTGATCAGGTAGCTCAGGAACGCCTTGACCACGTCTGCGGTGGCCTGGTCAGGGTAGGCCGTGCAGGCCAGGCTGTAGGAGACCAGCACGATCGGGTAGCTCCCGGCCTCGGTCGTGTCGCGGGCCAGCTCGATGGCGAAGCTGTTCTGCCCCTGGCCCTCGAGCCGCGGCGAGTTCTCCACCACGGCGGCCGCGGCGTCCGCGGTCGGGCCGACGTACTCCGAGCCGACCTTGACCTTGGCCACGCCCAGCTCGCCGGCCTGGCTGGCGTCGGCGTAACCGATGGTGCCCTGGCCGCCCTGCACGGCGCCGACGACACCCGACGTGCCCTGGGCGGCCTCGCCACCCTGGACCGGCCAGTCACCGCTGGCCTCGTAGGGCCAGGCAGCGGCGGCCGTGGCGACCAGGTACTCGGTGAAGTTCTCGGTGGTGCCCGACTCGTCGGACCGGTTCACCGGGGTGATCGGGGTGGCCGGCAGCGTCGCGTTCGGGTTGTCCGCGGCGATGGCCGGGTCGTTCCAGGTGGTGATCTGGCGGTTGAAGATGCCGGCGAGGGTGGCCGGAGCGAGGTTGAGGTCGGCCACCCCCTCCAGGTTGTAGATCACCGCGATCGGCGAGATGTAGGCCGGGAGCTGGATGACCGAGTCGGGACCGCCGCAGCGCTCCTGCGCGGCCGGCAGCTCCTCCTCGTCCAGCGCGGCGTCGCTGCCGGCGAAGGCCACGCCGCCGCCGACGAACTGGTCCCGGCCCGCGCCGGAGCCGCTCGGGTCGTAGTTGACGGTGGCGTCGGGGTTGGTGTTCGTGAACCCCGCGATCCACGCCTCCATGGCGGCCTGCTGGGAGCTGGCGCCGGCGCCGGCGATCGTGCCGGAGACGCCGGCGGCCTCGGCGCCGGTGCCGCTGGGGGCGGCCGTCTCGTTGGCCGCGCCGCAGCCCGCGATGAGCAGGGCACCGCTCGTGGCGAGACCCAGCGCAGCGATTCGAGCACGCGATGCGTGCCGGACGGTCTTCACCTGTGGTTCCTCCGGGAATCGATACAGGCGACCGTTCGGTCGCCCGAGCCCGGACGCTAGGTAACGGGGGTGGACGCGTTCCCCCGGGCGGGTTAACGGGGAATGAACACCTTTCCCGCGCAAGGATGTCCACCGTCCGGACGTTCTTCCGTGACCGCTCAGTGACCTGCTAGGACGGCGACGGACGTCACCATCGACCGGTAACCGGGAGGTGAACGACACTCAGCGCGAGTACGCGATATCGCTGCGCCAACGGGCGAACCCGAGCTTCTCGTACACCCGCACGGCGGCGGTGTTGTCGGCCTCGACGTAGAGCATCACCGCGGGCAGTCCGCGCTCGCGCAGGTGGACCAGGCCGGCCGCGGTCAGCGCCCGGCCCAGGTGCCGGCCCTGCTCGGCCGGGTCGACGCCGACCACGTAGACCTCGCCGATCGGCTCGTCACCCGGGTGCACCTTGGTCCAGTGGTAGCCGAGCAGCCGGTCGTCGGCGTCCACCGCGAGCAGGAAGCCGGCCGGGTCGAACCACGGCTCGGACTGGCGCAGCGTGATCTGGTCGAGGTCCCAGCCGCCCTGCTCGGGGTGCCAGGCGAACGCGGCGTTGTTCACCCGCAGGAACTCGGCCTCGTCCCGGCCCACCTCGAACGGGCGCAGCCGCACACCGTCCGGGAGCGCCGCCGCGGCCGCCGCCAGGTCGGCCTCGTCGCCGGTGAACGGGCGGCGCATCTGCCACAGCTCGCGGGTCCTGGTGAAGCCCAGCCGCTGCGCGATGGCGACCGCCCCCGGGTGCTCGCCGTGCGCCCAGACCCGCAGGTGGCCGTCCGGCCCGACCCGCTCCAGAAGTGCGCGCACCATCCGGGTGCCGAGCCCGGCGCGACGGTGGCCGGGGTGCACGGCCAGCTCGGCCGCGGCAGCCGCCGGCTCGCCCGGATCGAGGTGGGCGACCCCGGCCAGCTCCCCGGCCCCGGTGGTGGCCAGCAGTTGCGCGGTGTCCGGCGCGTGCAGGTGCAGCAGCGCGTCCTCGGACAGCGGGGCGACCCCGTCGGCCGCGGTCACCTCGGCGACGAACACGCGGATCGCCGCGACGGCGTCGTCGCCGGGACCGGTGCGCCAGGACAGATCCACCACGTGGCGAGCCTACCCGCGCGGCGGAGACGCGCCAGGAGATCGACTCGGGAGATCAGCTCGGGAGATCAGCTCAGCGAGATAGGCTCAGGACATCCCGACGAACCCGGAGAAGCCGGCCCGGTCGCTCTCGTCGGCGTCGCGGTCGTCGTCCCGGTCGTCGTCGGCGGCGGGCGCCCCGAGGTGGCCGCGGGAGGGCCGGACGAACTTATAGCCGACGTTGCGCACGGTGCCGATCATCTGCTCGTGCTCGGTGCCGAGCTTGGCGCGCAGCCGGCGGACGTGCACGTCCACGGTGCGGGTGCCGCCGAAGAAGTCGTAGCCCCAGACCTCCTGCAGCAGCTGGGCCCGGGTGAACACCCGCCCGGCGTGCTGGGCCAGGTACTTG
>DASQMQ010000357.1:0-3109 GCA_035645455.1 Pseudonocardia sp. | reverse complement strand
GGGCATGCTGCGGATGTTGTGCTGCGACGCCCAGATCATCCCCGTCGTGTTGAACGGGGCGGGGCAGCCCCTCGATGTCGGGCGGGCCACCCGCTCGATCCCCGAGGGGCTGCGCCGCGCGGTCACCGCCCGGGACCGCGGCTGCGCCCACCACGGGTGTGATCGGCCCCGGTCGTGGTCGGAGATCCACCACATCCGCGAATGGGCCCGCGGCGGCGCCACTCGCCTGGACAACCTGGTGATGTTGTGCAGAGTGCACCACCGGGAGATCCACTCCACCGGCTGGACGGTGCGCATCGCCGCCGACGGGATTCCCGAGTTCCTCTCCCCGGAATGGCTCGACCGGAATCGCCGCCCCCGGCGACATCCCCGCATCCAACCCCGACATCGCCGACCCACCACCGGACCGAGCGAACCACCACGGGGATCGTCAAGCGGACCACCGAACGCACCGCCGCGCCGGCCGACATCCCCGCGGCCGCGCACACCGTCAACCAGTGGCGTGTCGTGATTCCCATACAGCGGCAACCGACATCTGCCGGTTCCCGACCTCGGGGTCCTTCACGCATTCTTGTGGCCGCTCCGGGCCGCCCAGCTTCTCCCGACCAGTCCCCCGGAGCCCGTGCTCATCTCCCGAATTCTCGACCCGCTCCCGGCACTCCCAGCTCCCCACCCTCCCGGCTTCCGGCCCTCCTCTCTCCAGCTTCGCGACCTCCCAGTTCCCGACCTCGCCGACCTCCCGACCCGGCCGACCCCACCGGCCCTCCTGGCCTCCCGGCCCTGCGCTTGCTGGCTCCCGACCTCCCGGCTCCCGGCCTCCGACCTCCGGCCTCCCGGCCCCGCGGCCGACTGGACCTCCGCGCGGTCAGGCGGCCCACGGCGAACCTGCTGCCCGACCGGCAGACGCCGTCATCGAGTGCCGAGTTGTCCGCGGTTGCGGCGCAGCGCGTCGGGGAGGGTGAGCAGGGCGCGGTTGCCAGCGCTCGACCTGGTTGGAAGCCTCAGTGACCCCGGAACGCCTCGGCGAGCCACCAGGCCGGCTCGTCCGCGGTGACCTTGGCGTCGAGCAGCAGCGGACGGTCCCGCGGGCCGGCCAGCCACTCGGAGACCACGTCCAGGTCGGCGGGGGTGCGGACGGTGGCGGCGGCGCAGCCGAAGCCGGCGGCTATCGCGGCGAGGTCGGTGTCGGGGAACCGGACGGTGGTGTGGTCGGCGTCGGCGAAGTGGTGGAACTCCGCGCCGTAGCCGGCGTCGTCGTAGACCACGACCAGCATGCCGACGCCCAGCCGCACCACCGTCTCCAGCTCGGCCACGCCCATCAGGAACCCGCCGTCGCCGAGCGCGGCCACCGGGAGCCGGTCCGGGCGGGCCAGGGCGGCGCCGATCGCGGTGGCCAGGCCCAGTCCGATCGACTGGAAGCCCTGGGTGAAGCAGAACCCGGCGACGTCGGGCACCGCGAGGTAGGCGCTGGGGTAGCCCATGAAGTTGCCCGAGTCGACCGCGACCGTGCGCTCGGCGGGGAGCAGGGCGTCCAGCCGGGCGGACAGCACCCGCGGGTCGATCCGGTCGGTCGCGCCGCCGGGACCGGCCTGGTCGGGCAGCGGCCGGGCCGCCCACCGGCCCTCGGTCGCGATCCGCTCGGCGAGGGCCGCGGTGCGCTGCCCGGGCCCGCCCGCCACGGCCGCGCCGACGTCCCGGGCGACCGCGGCGACGTCGCCGAGCACGCCCAGCGCCACCGGCTGGTTCGCCCCGATCGCGGCCGGGTCGTCGTCGACCTGGACGACCACGGCGTCCGGGCCGATCAGCGCGCCGTGCCGGGTGGTCCACATGGTCAGCGACGCTCCCCAGGCCACCACCAGGTCCGCGCCGGAGATGAGCTCGGCGGCCAGCGGGGTGGCGAAGCCGCCGGCGATGCCCAGGTCCCACCGGTCCCCCGCGAACAGCCCGTTCGCCACCGCCGAGGTGGCCAGCAGGGCGCCGGTCCGGGCGGCCAGCGCGGCCAGGTCGGGGCCGGCGTGCCGGGCGCCGCGGCCGGCCACGAACACCGGGCGCCGCGCCCGGTCGAGCAACCCGGCCAGCGCCGCGACCGACGCCGCACCGGGACGGGGCGCGCCCCAGGGCGCCACCGGGGGCAGTGCCGCCGGGGGCGGGCAGGGCCGGGCCTGGACGTCCAACGGCAGGTGCAGGACGACCGTGCGCCGCTGCCGCACGCAGGTGCCGTACGCCCGCAGCACGTCGGCGACCGCGGACCCGGCGGAGTGCACGCGCTCGGAGACCGCGCCGACCGCCCGGACCGCGGCGTCCTGGTCGATCCGGAAGTTGGACCGCACCGCGGAGCCCGCGGTGTCGGCGGCCAGCACCAGCAGCGGGGTGCGGCTCTTGGCCGCCTCGGCGATCCCGGTCAGCGCGTTGGTCAGCCCCGGGCCCTGGTGCACCGACAGCACCGCGACCCGGCCGGTCGTGCGCGCGTGCGCGTCGGCCATGGTGGCGGCGCCGCCCTCGTGCCGGGCGGCGACGAACCGGACCCCGCCGGCCCGCAGCGCGTTGGTGACGTGGAAGTTCCCGCTGCCCACCACCCCGAACGCGGCTCCGACGCCCAGCCGGGCCAGCACCGTCCCGACGACCTCGGCGGTGCTGGGCTGCGCCGGGTCGCCGGCGGGGTCGGCGCTCACCGTTCCACCAGCGCCAGCACCCGCGCCGGACTGCCCGACCCGCCGACGATCGGCAGCGGCGCCACGATCAGCACACTGCCGCTGGGCGGCAGCTGAGCCAGGTTGCGCAGGCTGGTCAGCCCCCACTTGTGCGCGCCCATCAGGGCGTTGTGGCACGGGAACGGCGGGTCGAACCCGGCCGCCGCGCCGGCGTCGGTGCCCACCGTCTCCACCCCGAGCCCGGCGATCGGCGCCTCCTCGGCCAGCCAGCGCGCGCACTCCGGGGACACCCCGGGGGTGTGCGGGCCCTGCTCGTCGGCGTTGGCGAAGGCCGCGGCGTCGTCGCCGCGGGCGTCCCAGCCGGTGCGGTAGAGCAGCCAGCCGCCCGCGGGCAGGGCGCCGTGCTCGGCCTCCCACGCCCGGACGTGCTCCACCTCCAGCAGGAAGTCGGGATCGGC
>DASQMQ010000356.1:0-10345 GCA_035645455.1 Pseudonocardia sp. | reverse complement strand
CCGGACCCGCCGCGGGTGAGGTGGACGCGGTGCCCGTCGGCGTCGCCCACCGCCGCGTGCCCCCAGGCCGGGTCCTCGGGCTCCCGGAAGTCGCCTGCGCCGGGCGGGTTCACCGCCGCACCCGTCGGTCCCGGACCGGGCACTGCCCTCCGGACCGGTCGCCGGGCCCGGCCGGGCCGCCCCCGCTCACCGCAGCCGCCGGGGACCGCTGTCGCCGCGGTTGGGCGGCGGTCCCAGCACCACGCGGGCGCCGGCCACGAACACCCCCCGGGCGGAGGCCAACACCGGCTCCAGCACCAGCGAGCGGATCTCGGGCAGGTCCTCGGCCATCCGCCCCACCCGCAGCACCAGGTCCTCCAGCGCGTCCAGCCGGGTGGGCTCGGTGCCCCGGTAGCCGGCCAGCAGCGGCGCCGCGCGCGGCGCCCGGACCAGCGCCGCGGCGTCCTGGTCGGACAGCGGCACCACCCGGAACGCCCGGTCGCCCAGCAGCTCGGTGGCCATCCCGGCCAGGCCGAACGACAGCAGCGACCCGAACGACGGGTCGTCGACGATCTCCAGCACGCACGAGATGCCCTTGGGCGCCATCTTCTGCACGTAGAGCTCGTCGCTGCCGGTGAGCTCGACGAAGTCGCGGTGGGCGAGCCGGATGCCCTCCCGGGTGAGCACGTCCAGCCGCACCCCGGCCTGGTCGCTGCGGTGCCGCCAGCGGTCACCGGCCGCCTTGATCGCCACCGGGTAGCCGAGCTCCTCGGCCGCCGCGACTGCCGCGTCGAGGCCGGCGACCCGGCGGAAGCCGGGCACCTCGATGCCGTAGCAGGCCAGCAGCTCGACCGTCGACGCGTCGTCGAGGGTGCGCGACCCGGTCGAGCCCGGGCCGGCCACCAGGTCCCGGGCCCGCTCGGTGTCCACCCCCTCCGGGACGACGTACTCCCCCACCGGGCGCGACCGCCAGCGCGCGTACCGGCTGACCCGGGCCAGGGCCCCGGCCGCGCGCTCCGGGCTCGGGTAGCTGGGCACCGAGCCGGGCCCCGGACAGCCGCCGTCGGCGTCGGGCACGGCCAGCTCGGCCGGGACCCCCTCGGCCGCCAGGAACACCGCGGCCACCGGCTTGCCGGTGCCGGCCACGACCTCGCGCAGCGCCCGTGCGTAGGCCGCACCCGGGATGGCGATGGGCGGCACGAACACCGCGACCAGCCCGTCCACCGCCTCGTCGGCCAGGGCGCCGGCGACCGCGGCGGCGAACTCCTCGGGGGCCGCGGCCACCCCGACGTCCACCGGGTCGTCGGCCAGTTCCATGCCCTCGTCGAGCAGCGCGTCGACGACCAGCACCCCCAGCGCGGTGGAGTTGCCGACCACCGCGATCCGCGGGCCGGCCGGTAGCGGCTGGTAGGCCAGCAGCAGGGCGGTGTCGAACAGCTGGGACAGCGTCTCCACCCGGATCACGCCGGCCTGCTCGAACAGCGCCCGCAGACCGGCTTCGTCGATCGAGCTGGCCGTCGTGGCGAGCGCGGCGGTCGGCGCCGCGTGCCGGCCGCCCTTGACCAGCACGATCGGCTTGGTCCGGGTCAACCGGCGGGCCAGCCGGGCGAACTTGCGCGGATTGCCGAAGGTCTCCAGGTAGAGCAGCACGACGTCGGTGGCCGGGTCGGTCTGCCAGTACTGCAGCAGGTCGTTGCCGGACAGGTCGGCCCGGTTGCCGGCGGACACGAACGTGGACAGCCCCAGCCCGCGCTCCTTGGCCGCGGCCAGGATGGCGATGCCCAGCGCCCCGGACTGGGAGAAGAAGCCGACCCGGCCGCGGCCGGGCACGTCGGGGGCGAGGGTGGCGTTGAGCCGCACCTGCGGGTCGGTGTTGGCCACCCCGAGGGCGTTCGGGCCGACCACCCGCATCCCGTGCGCCCGGGCCTCGCTGACCAACCGCCGCTCGGCGACCGTGCCGCCGGCCCCGGCGTCGGCGAACCCGGCGCTCACCACGACCAGTGCCTTGACCCCCTTGGCCAGGCAGGAGTCCATCACGTCGTCGATGCCGGCCGCCGGCACCGCGACCACCGCCAGGTCGACCTCGTCGGGGATGTCGGTCACCGACGGGTAGGCCCGCACCCCGCGGACCGACCGGGCGTCCGGGTTGACCGGGAAGACCGGGCCGCTGAAGTTGCCGCGCAGCAGGTTGGCCAGCACCGCGTGGCCGATCTTGGACGGGTCGGTGGACGCCCCGATCACCGCCACCGACGTCGGGTGCAGCACGTTGTGCACGCTGCGCGCCTCGGCCCGCTGCTCGCGGGAGTCGCGCACGGCCAGCGACCGCTCGGTCGGGTCGATGTCGAACTCCAGGTGCAGCACCCCGTCGGCGAAGGCCCGGCTGACCTGGTAACCGGCCTGCCGGAACACCCGCACCATCTGCTGGTTCTCCACCAGCACCTCGGCCTCGAACCGGCGCAGCCCGTTCTCCCGGGCGGCGGCGGCGAGGTGCTCGAGCAGGATCGACCCCAGCCCGCGGCCCTGGTGCTCGTCGCGGGCCACGAAGGCGACCTCGGCCGCGTGCGGCCCGGAGCCGTCCCCGTCGCCGCCGGGCAGCCCCTCGTAGCGGCCCACCGCGATGATCTCGTCGCCGAGCAGGCAGATGAAGGCCACCCGGTCGTGGTGGTCCACGGTGGTGAAGCGCACCAGGTCGCGTGGCGGGATCCGCGGGTACGGCCCGAAGAACCGCAGGTAGCGGGTGCGCTCGGAGAGATGGGCGTGGAAGTCCAGCAGCGCGTCGGCGTCGGCGGGCAGGATCGGGCGCAGGTGCACGATCCCGCCGTCGGAGGCCACCACGTCGGCCTCCCAGCGCCGGGGGTAGCCGGGACCATCGGCGACGACCGCGCCGTCGTCCGGTCCGCCGCCCGCCGCTGCGGCGGGCGCGCCGTCAGCCGCTGCACCGGCCGCTGCACCGGCCGTGGTGCCACCGCCCGGGGCCGCCGCCGTACCCGGGGTCGCATCCGGGGGTGGACCCGCGGGCGCCGTGCCCGGGGTCGGTCCGGTCGAGGACCCGGGCGCCTGCGATGTCGAGGTCGATCGCTCCATGGGCTGGTCAGTCCCTCGGGTCGTCGGGGTCGAGCCCGTGCAGCGGGAACACCGCGCGGCGCACGTCGATGACCGCGGTGTCGACCCGGTCGGAGCCCTCGGTCCACGGCTCGTAGCCGGGGTCCCGGCCGTCGCTCATCGTGGTGGGCAGCGGCCGGCCGGTGAGCCCGGCGGTGTGCGCCACCCACCCGGCCGGGACCGCGCGCTGCGGTTCGAGATCGCGGTCGAGCACGGTGGCCAGCAGGTGGGTCCACGACCGCGGCACCACCCGGAACAGCCCGTACCCACCGCCGCCGGTGGCCAGCCAGCGCCCACCCGCGGTCTCCTCGGCCAGGTCGCGCAGCGCGCGGTAGATGGCCCGGTGGCCGTCCACCGACAGGCCCAGGTTGGCCAGCGGGTCCTCGGCGTGGCTGTCGGCGCCGCACTGGGTCACCAGGATCTGCGGCCGGAACGCCCGCAGCAGCGACGGCACGACCGCGTGGAACGCCCGCAGCCACCCGCCGTCGGCCGTCCCGGGGGGCAGCGGCACGTTCACCGCGCTGCCCGCCGCGGCACCCTTCCCGATCTCCCCCGGCCAGCCGGTGCCCGGCCACAGCGTCAGCGGGTGCTGGTGCAGCGAGACCGTCAGCACCCGGGGGTCGTCGTAGAAGGCCGCCTGCACCCCGTCGCCGTGGTGGACGTCCACGTCGACGTAGGCGACCCGGTCGAAGCCGTGGTCGAGCAGCCAGGAGATGGCCACCGCGCAGTCGTTGTAGACGCAGAACCCGGCGGCCCGGTCGGGCATCGCGTGGTGCAGGCCGCCGGCGATGTTCACCGCCCGGTCGGCCCGGCCCTCGGCGATCTCCCGGGCGGCCAGCAGCGAGCCGCCGCAGACCAGCGCGCTGGCCTCGTGCATGCCGAAGAAGATCGGGTTGTCGTCGGTGCCCAGCCCGTGCCCGACCCGGAACGGCGCCTCGGGCGCCGACTTGACCGCGGTCAGGTAGGACGGCACGTGGACGCGCTGGACCTCCTCGTCGGGGGCCTGCTGCGGGGCCAGCGGCTCGACCCCCTCCAGCACCCCGAGCTCGGTGGCCAGGCGCATGGTCAGGTCCAGCCGCACCGGATCGAGCGGGTGGTCGTCGCCGAGGTCGTAACCCAGGAACTCCGGGGTCCACACCACCGTGGCTCTCATGGGACGAACCGTAGGCGATGGGGGCGGTCGGGCGCCTCCGCCGACCGCGGTTGCCCCCCCCGCGGAAGGGTGGACCCCCCGCCGTCGGCCACGCGGATAGGATGGACCTGACCGAAGGGGCTGCGCGCGTGAACGAGCTCATCGACACCACCGAGATGTACCTCCGCACGATCTACGAGCTCGAGGAGGAGGGCGTGGTACCGCTGCGCGCCCGGATCGCCGAGCGCCTGGGACAGAGCGGGCCGACGGTCAGCCAGACCGTGGCCCGGATGGAACGCGACGGCCTGCTGGTCGTGGCCGGCGACCGGCACCTGGAGCTGACCGAGCGCGGCCGCTCCCGGGCGGTGTCGGTGATGCGCAAGCACCGGCTGGCCGAGCGCCTGCTGGCCGACGTGATCGGGCTCGAGTGGGAGCTCGTGCACGCCGAGGCCTGCCGCTGGGAGCACGTGATGAGCGAGGCCGTCGAGCGCAAGCTGGTCGGGCTGCTCGACAACCCGACGATCTCCCCGTACGGCAACCCCATCCCCGGCCTGGACGAGCTCACCCGGCCCGCCGACGAGGAGCCCGACCCGATCGGCTTCAGCGTGCCGCCGACCCTCGAGGTCGGCCTGCAGCGGCTCGACGAGTGCGCCCGCCGGGGCGGCGGGCAGGTCGTGGTCCGGCGGATCGCCGAGCACGTCCAGGTCGACGCCGACCTGATGGCCGAGCTCAAGTCGGCCGGGATCGTCCCCGGCAACGGCGTGGAGGTGCGGGCCATCTCCCGGTTCGGCGAGGCCGTGCCGGTCGCCTCGGACGGCAGCGAGGCCTCGGTGGCGCCGCTGATCGCCCACGCGGTGCTGGTCGCCGCCCGCTGACCTCCGTCCGGCGGGCGGCCCAGCACGCAGGGGCGGCCTCGAGGGCAGGGCGGCGGCGCCGAGGGCGGGATGGGCCGCCGAGCCGCCCCTGCGGAGCGGGGCGGCGCCGCCGTGAGACGGTGGGTGACGCCGGCGCGAGCTGCGTCCGGCAACTGCGTTCGAGGAGGACCCCCGTGAAGCTGCTCGTCACCGGCGGCGCCGGCTACGTCGGCAGTGTCTGTGCCGCGCACCTGGTCGAGGCCGGTCACGACGTGACCGTTCTGGACGACCTGTCGACCGGCCACCGCGACGCCGTGCCCGACGGGGCCGCGTTCGTCGAGGGCGACCTCGCCGAGGTCGCCGACGACGTGCTCAGCGGGGGCTTCGACGGGGTGCTGCACTTCGCGGCGCGCTCGCTGGTCGGCGAGTCGGTGCAGCGGCCGGACCTGTACTGGTGGGGCAACACGGTCACGGCGCTGCGGCTGCTCGACGCGATGCGCCGGCACGGCACCACCCGCCTGGTGTTCTCCTCCACCGCGGCCACCTACGGCGAGCCGGACGAGGTGCCGATCCGCGAGGACGCACCCACCCGACCGACCAACCCCTACGGCGCCAGCAAGCTCGCCGTCGACCACGCCATCTCCTCCTACTGCGCGTCGTACGGCCTGGCCGCGGTGAGCCTGCGCTACTTCAACGTGGCCGGGGCGCACGGCCGCTACGGGGAGCGGCACGCGGTCGAGACCCACCTGATCCCGCTGGTGCTGCAGGTGGCGGCCGGCCGGCGCGAGACGGTGCAGGTCTTCGGGGACGACTGGCCCACGCCGGACGGCACCTGCGTGCGCGACTACATCCACATCGACGACCTCGCCGACGCGCACTCGCTGGCCCTGCAGCACGCCCGCCCCGGCCATCACGGGGTGTACAACCTCGGCTCGGGCACCGGGTTCTCGGTGCGCGAGGTGGTCGAGGCCTGCCGCGAGGTGACCGGCCACCCGATCCCGGCGGTGACCGCCCCCCGCCGGGCGGGCGACCCGGCGGTGCTGATCGCCTCCAGCGAGGCCGCCCGCTCGGCGCTGGGCTGGCGGCCGGTGCGCACCGACCTCACGACGATGGTCGGCGACGCCTGGCGGTTCGCGCAGAGCCACCAGCCCGTCTGATCCGGCCGGTCGGCCCACCGACCAGGGACGCCCGCAGCAGCCGGCGGACCTCCTCGGGCCGCATCCCGGCCGCGGTCACCGACCGCAGGATGCCCGTCAGGCGGTGGCCCGGCCAGGCCCGCTCGGCCCGGTCGAGGGCGACGTTGGCCAGCGCCCCGTCCCCGCGGAGCAGGGCGGACACCGCCAGCAGGGCGGCGGGCTCGGCCGCCTCCGGGTCGGGCACCTCGCGGACCAGCGATGTCCACAACCGCTCGGCGGCCGTCGCGGTCGCGCCGAGGCAGCGGGCCATGGCGGCGTCGCGGACCGGGGTGGCGGCCAGTGCGCCGGCCAACGCCACCACGCGGGCGTCGTCCAGCACCAGATCGCCGGAGCCGGCGTCGGCGATGGCCTCGTCGACCACCCTCAGCGCGGCGTCGGCGGCCTCTACCGGCCCGTCGAGCGCCGCGTCCGCCCGGTCGCCCAGTTCGATCAACATCGCCTCCCGGCGGCGCAACCGGTCCTGGCCGATCGGTTCGAGCAGCCGCGCCAACCCGGCCCGGGACGGCTGCACGACGCGGCCGCTCAGCACCCCGGCCACGGCCAGCGCGGTGGTGGCCGGGTCGGGCAGGGTGCCGGAGCAGCCGCAGGGCCGGTAGCAGGCCCACCGGGCGTCCTCGGCGGTGCTCGCCGCCCAGATCGCGGAGTGCACCTGCACGTCCTGCGCCGCCAACCGGTCCGCCACCCGGTCGACCAGGCCGCGGTGGGGCAGACCTGCTCCGCAGGCGTCGGCCAGCACCACGACCGCCGCCCCGCGCGGGCTGTCCAGCATCAGACCGGCTACCGCGGCGGCGGCGACGGCCACGCGCTCCTCGTCGTCGGCGGCCGGGCCGGGCAGGTCGATCCGCAGGGTGAGGCCGAGCCGGTGCCCGGTCGAGCCGCCCATCGAGATCAGGACCAGCGAGTCGCGCGGGTGGAAGCCGAGCAGCACGGGCACGGCGCAGACGAGTTCGGCCGGATCGTCCAGGACCACGGTGCCACCGGGACCAGGTCCGGGGTCGTCGGCACCACCGGCCGGCCCGGGGCAGGCGCGGCAGCAGGCGCCGCCGGAGCAGTCGGGGCAGTCGGCGACCGGGCACTCGGCGACCGGGCACTCGGCGACCGGGCAGTCGTCGGGGCCGTCGGGGCCGGCTCGGCCGGCGTCACCGGCGCTGGTCCTCCGGCTGAGGTCGTCGATCGGCTCGGGCCCGCGGGGGCCGGTACCGGGCTCCGGGCCGGGTGCTCGACCGGTGGGCGAGGCCGGCGCAGCGGCCGGGCGCACCGGGGAGGCTGTGCCGTCCGGGGTGGCGGATCGGGTCGTGGAGAACGTCATGCCCGCAGCGTGGGGCGCCGCCCGGAGCAGGCGCCAGCGGCGGGGTGCGGCCCTGTGGACAACTCGTACCGCCGATCCCGTCGCCCCAGGTCGGCCGGCGGATGGGGACAACTGCCGCGTCGAACGGCCGGAGTGTCGTCGTCGGCTGTTAACCTCCCGCGCTTGCCGGCTCCGCCCGCGACCGCGACGCTGACCGCGCACGGGTCGCCGGCCCGTGATCGACGGGTGGCGGCCGGGTCCGCCGCGAGGGTGGGAGGACCGCCGGGTGTACGACTACGACCTGCTCGTCATCGGATCCGGTCCGGGCGGCCAGAAGGCCGCGATCGCCGCGGCGAAGCTGGGCAAGCGGGTGGCGGTGGCCGAGCGGCGCGACATGATGGGCGGGGTCTGCGTCAACACCGGCACCATCCCGTCCAAGACGCTGCGCGAGGCGGTGCTGTACCTGACCGGCTTCGCCCAGCGCGACGTGTACGGCGCGAGCTACCGGGTGAAGTCCGACATCAGCATCGCCGACCTGCTGTCCCGGACCGCGCACGTGGTCGGCCGCGAGGTGGAGGTGATCCGCAACCAGTTGCTGCGCAACCACATCGACATCCTCGGCGGCACCGCGCGGTTCCAGGACCAGCACACCGTCGTCGTGGCCGGGGAGGCGCGCGGCGACCACAACACGGTCAGCGCGGAGAACATCGTCATCGCGACCGGGACCAAGCCGGCCCGACCGGCCGAGGTCGCCTTCGACGACGAGCGCGTCCTGGACTCCGACGCGATCCTGCAGATGCAGCACGTACCGCGGTCGCTGGTGGTCGTCGGCGCCGGGGTGATCGGCATCGAGTACGCCTCGATGTTCGCCGCCCTCGGCACCCGGGTCACCGTGGTGGAGAAGCGCCCGGCGATGCTCGACTTCTGCGACCCCGAGGTCGTCGAGTCGCTGAAGTTCCACCTGCGCGACCAGTCGGTCACCTTCCGGTTCGGCGAGGAGGTGTCCAAGGTCGAGACGACCCCGCGGGGCACCGTGACCAGCCTGGCCAGCGGCAAGCGGATCGCCGCCGACATGGTCATGTACTCGGCCGGGCGGCAGGGCGTCACCGAGGACCTGGACCTGGAGAAGGCCGGGCTCGGCGCCGACAAGCGGGGCCGGATCACCGTCGACGGGCAGTACCGGACCGCGGTCCCGCACATCTTCGCGGTCGGTGACGTGATCGGGTTCCCGGCACTGGCGTCCACCAGCATGGACCAGGGCCGACTGGCGGCCTGCCACGCGTTCGGCGAGCCGGTCCGGGAACTCCAGTCGCTGCAGCCGATCGGCATCTACACGGTCCCGGAGATCTCCTACTGCGGGAAGACCGAGGCCGAACTGACCGACTCCGCGGTGCCCTACGAGGTGGGCATCGCGCGCTACCGCGAACTCGCCCGGGGCGCCATCGTGGGCGACTCCTACGGCATGCTCAAGATGCTGGTGTCCACCGAGGACCGCACCCTGCTCGGGGTGCACCTGTTCGGCACCGGGGCCACCGACCTGGTGCACATCGGGCAGGCGCTGATGGCGTGCGGCGGCACGGTCGACTACCTGGTCGACACGGTGCTGAACTACCCGACCCTGTCGGAGGCCTACAAGGTGGCCGCGCTGGACGCGACGAACAAGATCCGCGCGCTGGACAGCGTGGCCGTCGACGGCTGAGGGGCCGGGCGGCGGCGGGCACCGGCCCGCCGCCGTGGCCGACCGTCAGACCGCGATGCCCAGGTCGGCCAGCCACGGCCGCGGGTTGATCTTCTGCCCGGTCGCGTTGTCCACCTCGAAGTGCAGGTGCGGGCCGCTGGAGCGGCCGCGGTTGCCGACCTCGGCGATCACCTCACCGGCCGACACCCGGTCGCCGACGGCGACGAAGAACTCGTTCACGTGGCCGTAGGTGGTGACGGTGCCGTCGGCGTGCTCGACCCGGACCCACAGCCCGAACCCGCTGGCCGGCCCCGCGTCGACCACCGTCCCGTCCAGCGGGACGTGGACGGGGGTGCCGATCGGGGCGGCGATGTCGACGCCCTGGTGCGCGGCACCGTTGCGGGTGCCGAACGCCGAGGTGAACCGGCCGTCGACGAACTGACCGGAGACGGCACCGCCACCGGCCGCCGCCACCGCGCCACCAGCGCTCTCCGCGACCTCGGCCCGCTGCACCTCGGCGGCTTCGGCCGCTTCGACGATCCGGACCTCCTCGGCCAGCCGTGCCGCCTCCGCCGCGCGGGCAGCCTCCTCGGCCGCCAGCAGTTGCAGATCGGCCGCCTTGACCAGCCCGGCGGCGTCGACCACCACCGGCTCGGCGCTGACCGGGGCCACCGCGCTGATCGGCTCGGCCACCAGCGGAGCCGCCGCTGCGACGACGCCGATCGTGGCGGCCGTGTCCGGGGAGGCGGCGGGGGCCGCGGTACCCGATCCGAGCAGCTCGTTGATGCCGAGACGGAGCGCCGCGGCGCCGTCGGAGGCCATCGGGACGGCCTGGACGAGCATGTGCTGCCCGGCCGCGGCGAGCGCGGTGCCGGCGACTGCGGTCGCCACGAAGCGGACCGGCAGCGATGACGTCGACCACGCGGGTGACGCGGACTGCGGGAGCGGGACGGATCGGGCGCCACCGGCCCCCGCTGTCGCCAGTGCAGCCGACAGCGGGGGCCCGAGGTGTGCGCGCCGGCCCTGGGGGGAGCGGTGCCGTGCCACGACCTTCCTTCCGGATCCGGCGGCTCGGGCCGGACGTCCCTTCGGGGCAGGGCGGACTTGGGGGGGTCC
>DASQMQ010000355.1:0-1539 GCA_035645455.1 Pseudonocardia sp. | reverse complement strand
GGTCGGTCCGGACCTCGCCGTGATCGCCGCCGGGCCCCCGCTGGACATCGCCGCGGACCTGCGGATGCGGGTCACCTCGCCGCGGGGGAGCTCCACCACGGCGCACCTGACCGGGCGGGGAGCCCAGCTGCGGGTCGACGTCGAGCGGCCGGACGTGCTGTTCGACGCGGTCGACCCGCGCGACGTGGGGCGGGTCGCCGACCTGCTCGACGCCGCCGGGGTGACCCTGCGGGTGGTCGGGCCGCACGGCCCGGCGGCCACCGTCGGCGCCGGGGCGTCGAGCCGGTTGGGGCTGGCCGCGACCGGCAGCCGCAACGTCGCGCCGGTGCCGCGCGCGGCGGCCCGGCTGGTGCTCGGCACCCCGGCCGCCCGGGTGGCCGCGGTCGTGCTGCCGGCGGTGGTCGCGGTGCTGGTCGCGGTGCTGCGCCGCCGCCACTGACCAGCGCCGCCACTGACCAGCGCCGCCACTGACCAGCGCCGCCACTGACCAGCGCGGCCGGGATCAGCCGGATCGGTCGGCGGCGAGCACCGGGGCCAGGTCGAGGAAGACCCGGTCGCCGGGGCCGATGGTGTCGATGTCGGCGAACAGCTGGTCGCGGGATCCCGCAGCGCCTCCTGGCTCGGCCCGGCCGTGCTCGGCCCAACGCACGACCTTCCGGTACCGGCGCGGTGCTGGGACGATCCCCGGGTGCTCCGCAGCGAGGGCAGGGCCGGATCCGGGGACGCGCCGACGTGACCGATGAGGAGCTGGTCGTCGAGTTCGCCCTGACCCGGTTGAACAACCCGGGGCTGGACCTGGAGGAGGTCGCCGCCCTGGTGGTGCGCCGCGACGGCCCGGACCGGATGCTCGACCTCGCTGCCCAGAACCTCGCCGTGCGCGGTGAGCTGCGCGGGGGCGCCTTCGAGTCGGCGGTGGAGTACGTGCTGCGGGTCGTGCTCAAGCTGCGCGACGACCCCGCCGACCCGTGAGCGTCCTCCGGCAGCAGGTCCAATTCGAACCCGATCGGCCGGACCACCCCGGGACGGCGAAATGGCGGACGACGTATTCGGCGCGATCCCGCAGCACTCCGAATCGTGGCACGGATGAGGTCGACGGGCGCCGCGTCCGCACCTAGGCTCCACCCATCACGACGGAGGCGGCCGATGGCGGCCGCCGATGGAGGCACTGTGCAGCGCGGCTCACGCAGGATCGGCGCCATTCTCACCGACCGGCAGCCGTTCGGGCCGGTCGACACCGAAGGTCTGATCAGCGCCGGCGATCCCGCGGTCGACCAATTGTTCGACCGCAGCAATCTGATCTTCGCGCAGACCAGGGAAGCGATCCGGCCGAGTTACATCATCGGTCGCAAGGGCGCCGGGAAGACCGCATTCCTGCTCGGCGCCACCGATCACCGCCACCAGGAACAGCTGCGCACCTCGACGATCTACTCCGAACTGGTCGCCGTGCTGCGCCGCTACACCGAGCGCCGCGCCCCGCTCTACACCGAGCAGGTCGCCGACGTCTGGCAGGCGCTGTTCGACCACATCGCGCTGGCCCAC
>DASQMQ010000354.1:0-8328 GCA_035645455.1 Pseudonocardia sp. | reverse complement strand
TCGTGAGTGAGTTTCATGCCTATAGGCATGAAACTCACTCACGACCGGTTATCCACATTCCGCGCCGTTCATCCACAGGTTCCACCTCTCCCACCTTTCGGCGCCGTCCCTGCCCCATCGTCGAACCGTGGAAACCATCGGACGTGCTGTGCCGGCGGCCCTCCGGGTCGAGCGGACAGCCGCGTGGGCGAACCTGGTCCGACAGCAGTCCGGCGCGGTCGGCTCCAGGCAGTTGCGCCGGATGGGCGTGGACTGGAACGCCATCGCCACTCAGGTCGACGCGCAGCGCTGGCAACACCCGGTGCACGGGGTGTACGTCACCTTCACCGGGCCGCTGCCCAGGGCGACGCGGATCGCGGTCGCCCTCGTCTACGGCGGCGCGAAGGCCGTGCTGAGCCACCGCACGGCGGCCGAGGAGTGGGAGATGCTGCCGAAGCAGGACGGGCCGGTGCACATCACGGTGCCCTACGGCTCGTCGGCCGTGTCGCAGGGCGAAATGATCAAGGTGCACCGATCCCGCGCCTACCGGCACATCGTCGTCGCCGCCGACCCGCCGCGGACGTCCCGTGCCGATACAGCCATCGACGTCGCCGTGGAGGAGCCCGATGCGCGGTCTGCCCGCCGCGTGCTCACTGACCTGCTGACCAGCGGAGGAGTGCGTCCGGTGCAGGTCGAGCAGCAACTGGGGCGGCGACCGCCGCGTCGCTACCGGCGTGCCCTCGCGGCAGCTGTCGACCTGGTCCGGCACGGCGTCCAGTCCGTACTCGAGGAGCAGTACGCGGTCGAGGTGGAGCAGGCGCACGGGATACCGCCGGCCCGGCGGCAGCGCCCGTTCGCGGTTGACGGAGTGACGCTCTACGAGGACGCGACCTACGACCACATCGGCGTTCCGCTCACCGTTCGTCTCGACGGTCGAACGCACCTGCGCGCCGGCACCGCGTTCCGGGATCGACGCCGCGACAACGCAGCTGAGCTCGCCGGCAGATCCCGGTTGACCTTCGGTTGGCGTGACCTGTCCGGGGACCCGTGCGGCGGTGCCGCCGAGGTGGCGACAGTTCTGCAGCGGTGGGGATGGCGAGGCGAGGTGCGTCGCTGTGCCCAGTGCATCGGTCGTGCGTGAGTTTCATGCCTATAGGCATGAAACTCACGCACGACGGTCAGGCGCGGCTCTCGCCGCCGGCGGCCGGGGGTTGGATGCGGATGACGCGGTCGTCGGCGGGGACGGGGATGCCGCCGGTCTTGTTGGCGGTGCCCAGCCAGAGCAGGCCGTCGGGGGCGAGGGCGGCGGCGGTCAGCCGGCCGTAGGTGTCCCTCAGGATCGTCTCCGGTGCGCCGGTGAAGGCGCCGTTGTCGCCGGGGCGCAGCACGAACAGGGCGCGCGCGTCGCTCTGCGCGATCGTCACCAGCCCGGGCTGGGCCATGCACCCGGCCACCCCGGGACGCTCCGGCCAGGTCCAGGCCGGCGACGGCAGCGGGCCGGGGACGAGCAGGTGCAGGACGTCCTGGGTCGCGGTGCGGTCGGTCACCCAGGTCATCGTGGTGACCGGGTCGGTGCAGATCCCGCCGGGCGCGCGCAGCCCGGAGCTGAGCACCGGGGAGGCGGGGTCGGGGTTGCCGCGGGCGGGGCGGCCGAGGGTGTCGATGCGCAGCACCTTGCCGGCGAGCGAGCCCGCGGCGGCGGGCTGGCCGGCGTCCCCGGTCGCGACCAGCAGCGAGCCGTCGACGTCCACCCCGAGCGTGCCGCCGTTGTTGGTCGCCCCGCGCGGGATCCCGACCAGCACCGGCTTCGCCGGCTCGCCCGCCGCGATGCGGACCACCCGGTTGTCGGTCGGGGTCGAGACGTAGGCGTAGACGAGCTGGTCCTCGACGTAGGACGGGGACAGCACCAGCCCGGTCAGCCCGCCCCCGCCGGAGGCGTCCGTCGGCACCGTCGCGACCAGCTGCGGGTCCGTACCGCGCTGCACCCGCAGCACCCGCCCGGTCGCGCGCTCGGCGACCAGCGCGGAGACGCTGTCGGGCAGCACCGCGACCGCACCGACCGGTTCCAGGCAGGTCGCCACCACCTGCGGATCGGGGTCCACGCACCCCGACGGCGGCGAGGTGCCGCTCTCCCCGGCCGACCCGCCGCCCGGCTGTTGCGGGGTCGGCGGCGGGGGAGTGGGCACCAGCGGCGGGCCGCCGAGCTCACCGGTGCCCTCCAGCTTGTCGCGCCACTCCCGCGGCCCGGAGTCGGGGAACTCGGCGCACCCGGCCGTCACCAGGGCCAGCACGCCCAGTACGGCCGCGGCCACCGCGCGCCGACCCCGTCCTGCCACCCGGCCAGGTTAGGCCCGGCCGGGTGTGCGGCAGGTGAGTACGGTCGCGCCATGGTCGACATCCCGGTCCTGGTGCCGCACGAGGAGGGCGTGACCGCCCTCGCCGAGGTCGAAGGCGTCACGCCGCTGCGCTACGACCCCGCCGGCGAGCTGCCCGCGGGCGCGACCGCCGCGCAGGTCCTGGTCCCGCCGTTCCTGGCCACCGGCGAGGCGGTGTCGATGGCCGGGAAGCTGCCCGCGCTGCGGCTGGTGCAGCTGCTCACCGCCGGTGCGGAGAGCTGGATCGGCCGGCTGCCCGACGGCGTCGCGCTGTCGGACTGCCGCGGGGCGCACGGCGGCGCCACCGCGGAGTGGATCGTGACCGCGCTGCTGGCGGTCTACCGGCACCTGCCGCGGTTCGGCCGCGCCCAGGACGCGGGCCGCTGGGACTACCACCAGACCGAGGAGCTGGCCGGCAAGCAGGTGCTGATCGTCGGGGCGGGCGACGTCGCCGAGCACACGGTGCGGCGGCTGGCCCCGTTCGACGTGGGGACCACCCTGGTGGCCCGCCGCGCCCGCGACGGCGTGCACGGCATCGACGAGGTCCATGACCTGTTGCCCCGCAGCGACGCCTGCGTGGTGATCGTCCCGCTGACCGACGACACCCGCGGCCTGGTGGACGCGCGGTTCCTGGCCGCCATGCCGGACGGTGCGGTGCTCGTCAACGCCGCCCGCGGCCCGGTCGCGGACACCGGGGCGCTCGTCGCCGAGCTGACCAGCGGCCGGCTGCGGGCCGCGGTCGACGTCACCGACCCGGAGCCACTGCCGCCGGGGCACCCGCTGTGGACGGCGCCGGGCCTGCTGCTGACCCCGCACGTCGGCGGCAGCGTCCCGCTGGCGCTCAGCCGGGCCTACCGGGTGGTGGCCGACCAGCTGGCCGCCGTCGTCCGCGGGGGACAGCCCCCCAACCTGGTCGAGAACGGTTACTGATTCGACTCGGCGCGGGACCGTCGGCACCGCTCGGGGCTATCGTCGAAGACCATGAGCACCGACCAGACCCGCCCGTTCGACATCGGGTCACTGGGCGGCTCCGAGCCGCCGCTGGGGCCGCCCCGGACGGAGCGGCGGCCGGTGGCCTGGAACGCCGGCGCGGACGTCGGCCTGCTGGTCCTGCGGTTCCTGATCGGTGGGCTGTTCTTCGGGCACGGCGCGCAGAAGGTCTTCGGGCTCTGGGGCGGGCAGGGCATCCTGCGCACCGGGGAGAACCTGGCGGGCCACGGGTTCGTCCAGCAGGCCGGGCCGCTGTCCTGGACGCTCGGGGTGGTCGAGCTGGTCGCCGGGGCGTTCGTCGTGCTCGGCCTGCTCACCCCGCTGGCCGCGGCCGCGCTGCTGTCGATCAAGATCGTCGCGGTGGCGGTCAAGTGGGGGGCGGTGCCGCTCTACGCCGCGGCGGCGCCGGACGCCCTGGAGGTCGACCTGCTGCTCGGCGGCGGCGCCGCGGCGCTGGTCTTCACCGGGGCCGGCCGGATCGCGCTGGACAAGGGCCGCACCTGGCAGCGCCGCCCGCTGCCCTGGGCCTCGCTGTGCCTGATCCTCGGGGTCGGCGCGGCGCTGGTGGTGCTCCTCGTCCTGCGCGGGTGAGCGCGTCCCCGGCGGTCGGGGGGCTGCCCGCTGACGAGTCCTGGCTCCCGTCCGTGCGCCGGTGGGTGGGCGCGCCGGTGACCGTGCTCGGGCGGCGGGACCTGGCCGGCGGCTACGTCTCCGACGCCGTCCGCCGGGTCGACCTGGACGCCGACGGCCGGCGGCTGGCCGTGGTGGTGAAGCGGGCCGGGACGGTCGAGATCGCGGCGATGCGGGCGCTGGCCGAGGTGCCCGGGGTACCCGCGCCCCGGCTGCTGGCGGCCGGCCCGGACTGGATCGTGCTGCCGTTCTACTCCGGGAGCCCGCCCGCGGACGGCGTCCCCGTCGCGTCCGAGGTGTTCGACGTGCTGGGCCGGGTGCACACCCACTGGCGCGACCGGTGCCCGCCCGGGGTCCCCGTGGTGGACGCCGGCTGGTGGGCCCGGCTGTGCGAGTGGACCCTGGTCGCGGTGCGCGGCGGGCTGGCCCGCACCGGCGACCCCCGGTTCGCCGCGACCGCGGACGCCCTCGACCGGTGGCGAACCGACTCCCGGATCGCCGCCGCCCTGGACGTCCTGCCGCGGACGCTGTGCCACGGCGACCCGCACCGGGGCAACCTGCTGGCCGGCCCGGACGGCACGGTGCTGATCGACTGGGGCAACGCCCGGTTCGCCCCGGCCGCCCTGGACCTGGCCGTGCTCGCCGCCCAGGACGCGTCCCCGCCGCCCGGCCACCCGGACCCCGGCCCGCTCGCGACGGCCTGGGGGACGCTGCAGGCGCACGTCCAGTACCTGGGCTTCGCCGCCGACCACCTCGGCCCGGCCCGCGTCGCCGAGATGACCGCCACCGCCGTCCGCGCCCTCACCACCCTGGGTCGTGCGTGAGTTTCATGCCTATGGGCATGAAACTCACGCACGACTACGGGACGCGGCGGACAGCTCCCTTGTCCGCGCTCGTGGCCAGCGCGGCGTAGGCGCGCAGCGCCTTCGACACCGGCCGCTGCCGGTCGACGGGCTGCCACGGCCGCTCGCTCGCGTCCATCTTGGCGCGCCGCTCGGCCAGCACGTCGTCGGACACCTCGACCGACAGCGTCCTGGCGTGCACGTCGATGACGACCCGATCGCCGTCCTCGATCAACCCGATGACCCCGCCGGCGGCGGCTTCGGGGGAGATGTGCCCGACCGAGATCCCGCTGGACCCGCCGGAGAACCGGCCGTCGGTGATCAGCGCGCACACCTTGCCGAGGCCGGCGCCCTTCAGGAACGCGGTGGGGTGCAGCATCTCCTGCATCCCCGGCCCGCCGGACGGTCCCTCGTACCGCACGACGAGCACGTCCCCGGGCTGGATCCGCTTGGTGAGGATGACCGAGACGGCCTCCTCCTGGCTCTCCACCACCCGGGCCGGACCCGCGAACCGCCACAGCTCCTCGGGGATGCCGGCTGCCTTGATCACCGCGCCGTCCGGGGCGATGTTGCCGCGCAGGACGGCGAGGCCGCCGTCCTTGGTGTAGGCGTGCTCCAGGTCGCGGATGCAGCCGCCGGCGGCGTCGGTGTCCAGCGACGACCAGCGGTTCGACGTGGAGAACGCCTGCGTGGTGCGCACCCCGCCGGGTGCGGCGTGGAACAGTTCCACGGCCGTCGCGGACGGTGATCCGGAGCGGACGTCCCACTCGGTGAGCCAGTCCCGCATCGACGGCGAGTGCACGGTGTGCACGTCCTCGCGCAGCAGCCCGGCCCGCCACAGCTCACCGAGGATGGCCGGGATGCCACCGGCCCGGTGCACGTCCTCCATGTGGTAGTCCGAGTTCGGCGACACCTTGGCCAGGCACGGCACCCGGCGCGACACCGCGTCGATGGCGGCCAGGTCGAAGTCGACCTCGCCCTCCTGCGCGGCGGCCAGGATGTGCAGCACGGTGTTGGTCGACCCGCCCATGGCGACGTCCAGCGCCATCGCGTTCTCGAACGCGGCCCGGGTGGCGATCGAGCGGGGCAGCGCCGAGGCGTCGTCGTGTTCGTACCAGCGCTCGGCCAGGTCCATCACGGTCCGGCCGGCCCCGGCGAACAGCTCCCGGCGGGCGGCGTGGGTGGCCAGCGTGGACCCGTTGCCGGGCAGGGCCAGCCCGAGCGCCTCGGTGAGGCAGTTCATCGAGTTCGCGGTGAACATCCCGGAGCAGGACCCGCAGGTCGGGCAGGCGGAGCGCTCGACGGCGGCGAGACCGTCCTCGTCCACGTCCGGCGACGCCGACGCGGAGATCGCGGTGATCAGGTCGGTCGGTGCCTGGGCGACCCCGCCGACGACCACGGCCTTGCCGGCCTCCATCGGCCCGCCGGACACGAACACGGTCGGGATGTTGAGCCGCATGGCCGCGTTCAGCATCCCGGGAGTGATCTTGTCGCAGTTGGAGATGCACACCAGCGCGTCCGCGGCGTGCCCGTTGACCATGTACTCGACCGCGTCCGCGATCACCTCGCGCGAGGGCAGCGAGTAGAGCATCCCGCCGTGGCCCATCGCGATGCCGTCGTCCACGGCGATGGTGTGGAACTCCCGGGCCACCCCGCCGGCCTCCCGGATCGCCTCGGCGACGATGTCGCCCAGGTCCTTGAGGTGGACGTGGCCGGGCACGAACTGGGTGTAGGAGTTGGCGATGGCGACGATCGGCTTGCCGAAGTCGTCGTCGCCCATGCCGGTCGCGCGCCAGAGCGAGCGGGCTCCGGCGGCGTTGCGGCCGTGGGTGGTGACGCGGGAACGGAGGGCCGGCATCGGTCTCACTCTCCAGCCGGATCGGGCAGCCGGCCACCGCTGACGGCGGCCAGCTGGGGGAGGTCGCGGACGGTCACGGCAGGCAGCGGTAGCTCGGCGCCGTCGGTCAGCACCGCGCTCACCCGGGAGCCGGTGTGCCGGGCCCCGCGGTCGAGCCGCAGCGAGCTGATCTCCGACCACGGTACGCGCCGGCCGCCGAGCAGCCGCCGGACGGTCACCGCGTCCGGGTCGGCGATCGTCCGCACCCGCACGGTCCACCAGATCATCCCCACCGGCAGCAGGTAGACCAGCCAGAACAGCGGGGCGCCCAAGGCGAACGGGGTGGCGCAGAAGGCGATCGCCAGCGCGGTCAGCACCTGCAGCGAGGAGGGGCGGAACACCGCGCGGGGCGGCCGGTCGGCGGGGCTGTCGCTCACCCGCCCATCGTCCCACCACTCGCCCTCGGGAGTGGACAACAGTGTTCCGGCACCGTTTCCCGCTCACGACCAGGACGCGACGACGAGGGCGAACCCGCCGGCGAAGAGGGTGACGCCGCCGACGACGACGATCGGGTAGAGGTGCCGGGCCCGGCGCAGCGCGAGGCCGACCACGGTGCAGGCGACGCCGACGCCGGCGATCCGCAGCCCGCGCGCCTCCAGCGCGGCGAGCAGGAACGCCAGCGGATCGGCGCCGGCCCGCCCGGCCTGCGCGGCGTAGACCTTGAACGGGATCCCGGACAGCGGCTGGCGCCGCACCGCGTCCGCGCCCTCCGCCGCCACCTGCACCACCACCTCGGTCCGCATCCGCTCGGTCACGAGCGGCGCCGCCGGAACGGCCCCGGCCGCGCCCAGCGCCAGCGTGCACAACCCACCGGCCATGCTGGCCAGCACCGCGGTCGGGATCAGCCGGGGTGCCGCCCGGGGTGCGGCCAGCAGCAGCACGAACAGGGCCAGCTCGGGGACCAGCGGCCAGACCACGGCCTCGGCGAACGCCCACGTCGCCACCACGGCGAGCCCGAGCCCGGACAGCGCCAGCCGCCCGACCCGCTGCCGCCACCGGCTCTCCGGGACCCGCGCCGGCTCGGCGGTCAGCCGGACGACCTCGGCGCGGGCGGCGTCGCGGTCGGCCCCGACCGGCTCGCCGATCCGCACCTCCACCGCCGTCCGGCGCAGCCGCCCGTGCTTGGGCAGCAGCCGCGCGGTGCCGACGAGCCCCACCGGCACCACCGGGACGCCGGCCGCCGCGGCGAGCCGGAACGCCCCGGCGTGGAACCGCCCGGGCTCGCCGTCGCTGCGCGTCCCCTCGGGGTAGACGACCACCGCCCGCCCGGCCCGCAGCAGCGCGACCGCCGCGGCGATGTCCGCGCTGCCACCGCCGGTGCGCCGCACCGGGAAGGCCGCGGCCAGCGTCCGGCACACCGCGGACCGCCAGCCGGCGCCGAACCAGTAGTCCGCGGCGGCGGCCACCCGCGGCGCGTGCCGGGCGTCCACCGCGGCCAGCAGCGCGGCGGTGTCGGCGTGCGAGGAGTGGTTGGCGACGATCACGCAGCCGCCGCGCGGGAGAGCGCCGGTGACCGTGAGTCCGCCGGTGAGCGCCAGCACCGCCCGCCACAGCAGCCGGCGCAGGGCCGCCGCGGCGGTGGCCCGGAAGGCGCCGATCCGGGTGCGGGGGGAGG
>DASQMQ010000353.1:0-9899 GCA_035645455.1 Pseudonocardia sp. | reverse complement strand
GAACCCGTTGAACGCACCGCCGGAACCGTACGGGCTGCGCAGCAGCACCAACGGAGCTCGCTGCACCCCGACCGGGAAGAACCGGTCGGCCAGCAGCCGCACCCCGTCCGCCGCCGGGATCACCACGTCCCGCTCGACCCGCACCGGGTACGGGCTGGCCGGCCGCACCCCGAACACCCTGCTCAGCACGGACATCGGGACCCCCTGGTCGGAGCGCGGCGAACTACCCCGCCGACCAGGCTTCCCGGCACACCGGTACGAAACCTACCCAGATTTCAATACTTTCTGAACTCAACCTCCGCCCCACCCCTCCGAACGCCCACCCGAACGGGGGTGGTGGTCGCAGTCGGTGAGGAGGACGGGACGGGTCACGGGCCGCGCGGTGCGGGCAGATCGAGGACGATCTCGGCGGTGGGCGGATCGGCCGGGGCGCTGATCAGCGGCTGCACCCCGCCCAGCAGCAGGGCGATCGCGCCGGCCGCGGTGACCAGCAGCATCGCCACGGCGATCAGCGGGAGCACGGCGGGGCGGCGGACCCGGTGCCGGCCGGGGGCGGCGGCGGGGTCGGGGACGACCACCGGCGCGGACAGCGCCCTGGCGACCTGGGCCGCGGTGGGCCTGCGGTCCTGGTCGAGGTCGGTCATCTCGAGCAGCAGGTCGCCGAGCCCGCCGGGCAGACCCTCGGGGATCGTCGGCGGGCGGTGCAGCCGGGCCAGCGCGGACTCCATGGCGCGACCCGGGTACTCGCGGCGGCCGGTGAGCGACTCCAGCAGCACCAGCCCCAGCGCGTAGACGTCGGCGGGCGGGCCGACCCGTTCGCCGCGCACCTGCTCGGGGGCCAGGTAGGCGGCGGTGCCGACGATGCAGCCGGCGGTGGTGGCCGCGGTGCTCTCCACCGCGCGGGAGATGCCGAAGTCGGTGAGCCGGGCCTCGCCGCCCTCGAGCAGCACGTTGGCCGGCTTGACGTCGCGGTGGATGTAGCCGGTGGCGTGCACGTGGTCCAGGGCCGCGGCCAGGTGCGCGCCCATGCGGCGCACCGCGCCGGGCTCCATCGGCCCGTCGTGCAGGCGGGTGGCCAGCGCCGGACCGTTGACCAGATCGGTCACCACGAACGGGCGGCCCTCCTCGGTGCCGCCGTCGCGCAGCCCGACCAGGCCGGGGTGGTCGAGGTGCGACAGCGCCTCCATCTCGCGGCGCTGCTGGCGCAGGTCGTGCACCGATGCCCCGCGGTGGAACAGCTTCAGCGCCACCAGGGCGCCGCTGCGCAGGTCTCGGGCTCGTCGGACCACCGCGGACGACCCGGTGCCGAGCACCCGGCCGAGCACGTAGCGGCCCGCGACGACCCGCGGGCCGGGATCGGGTTGCTCGGTGCTCACACCGAGTTTGTTCCCGACCCCGGCCCGCGTCACACCACTCGGCCGAATGTTTTTGATCTTCCCTGGTCAGCCGCCCGCGGCCGTGGTGAGGGCGCGGCGGGTGAGCACCCGGGCCAGGTGCCGGCGGTACTCCTTGGTGCCGGCCACGTCCTCCGGCGGGTCGGTGCCCTCCGCGGCCAGCGCGGCGGCGTCGGCGATGGAGGCGCCGTCGGCCAGCGCGGCCTCGGTGGCCGAGGCGCGCAGCGGGGTCGGACCCATGTTGACCAGGCCGACCCGGCCGTCGACCGCGGCGACCGCGACGATCGCCCAGTCGTTGGCCCGCCGGGTGAACTTCTCGTAGGCCCAGCCGGCCGACCCGGTGCGCGGGACCCGGACCTCGACGATCAGCTCGTCGGGCTCCTTCACCGAGGAGAACACCCCGGTGTAGAAGCCGGTGATCGGGACGGTGCGGGTGCCGCGCGGGCTGCGCAGCACCACCGAGCCGCCCAGCGCGAGCACCGCGGCCGGCAGGTCCGACGCCGGGTCGGCGTGGGCGAGCGAGCCGCCCAGCGTGCCGCGGTGGCGGATCTGCGGGTCGCCGACCGTGCGGGCCACCGCGCTCAGCAGCGGCACCTCGGCCTGCACGACCTCGGAGGTCTCGACGACCCCGTGCCGGGTGCCGGAGCCGATGGCGACCTCGTCGCCGTCGACCCGGATGTAGCTCAGCTCGCCCAGCCGCCCGATGTCGATGACCAGCTCCGGCGCGGCCAGCCGCAGCTTCATCACCGGCAGCAGCGAGTGCCCGCCGGCCAGCACGGTGGCGTCCTCGCCGTGCTCGGCCAGCAGCGCCAGCGCGCCGTCGACCGAGGTGGGGCGCTCGTAGCTGAAACCGACGGGGATCATGCGCCACTCCCGGTGGAGAAGCCGGGTGCGGCCAGCTCGGCCTCGGCGCCCTCGGCCTGGTCGGGGTCCTGGCCGGACGCGACCAGCACCGCACGGACGATGTTGTGGTAGCCGGTGCACCGGCAGAGGTTGCCCTCCAGACCCTCGCGCACCTCGCGCTCGGTGGGCTTGGGGTTCTCATCGAGCATGCTCACCGCGGCCAACACCATGCCGGGGGTGCAGAACCCGCACTGCAGACCGTGCTCGGCGCGGAACGCCGCGGCCACCGGGTGCAGGTGCTCGGCGTCCGCGGACAGCCCCTCCATGGTGGTGACCTGCTGCTGGTCGGCCTGCACCGCCAGCACCGTGCAGGACTTGATCGACTGGCCGTCGACGAGCACGGTGCAGGCCCCGCAGGAGGTGGTGTCGCAGCCGATGTTGGTGCCCTTGAGGCCCAGCACGTCGCGCAGGTAGTGCGCCAGCAGCAGCCGCGGTTCGACGTCGGCGCTGGTCGCCTCGCCGTTCACGGTGATCTCGACCTTGACCGTCATGCGTCGCTCCCGGCCGCGTTGTGGGAGGCGGCGCCGTTGGGGGCCGCCTGGATGGCCTGCCACACCCGCAGCGGGGTGGTCGGCATGTCGATGTGCCGCACCCCGAGGTGCGACACGGCGTCCACGACCGCGCTCTGCACGGCCGGGGTGGCGCCGATGGTGCCCGCCTCGCCGATGCCCTTGGCCCCCAGGGGGTTCAGGTGCGTCGGGGTCTCCATCTGCACCAGCGTGAAGCTGGGCAGCTCGGCGGCGGAGGGGAAGCCGTAGTCGGCGAAGGTGCCGGTCAGCGGGTTGCCGTCGGCGTCGTAGACGACCTCCTCCAGCAGCGCCTGGGAGATGCCCTGGGCGATGCCGCCGTGCCGCTGGCCCTCGGCCAGCAGCGGGTTGAGCACGGTGCCCGCGTCGTCCACGGTGACGATCGTGTCGACGACCGCCTTGCCGGACTCCATGTCGACCTCGACCACGGCCAGGTGCGCGCCGAACGGGAAGGTCGGCATCTTGCCGTCGAAGGTGGTCTCGACCTTGAGCTCCTCGCGCTCGGCGAGCTGGGCCAGCGTGATGCCGGTGCCGGTGCCGGCCACCGAGACGGTGCCGTCGGCGACCTGCAGGTCGTCCACGTTCGCCTCGAGGATGTCCGCGGCCCGCTGCTTGGCCAGCTCGACCAGCTCACCGGCCGCCTGGTAGACCGCGACGCCGCCGGTCTGCAGGCTGCGCGAGCCCATCGTGCCGACGCCCTTGGGGATCAGGTCGGTGTCGCCGTGCTTGACGGTGATCTTCTCGACCGGGATGCCGAGGTGCTCGCTGGCGAGCATCGCCCACGCCGTCGCATGCCCCTGGCCGTGTGGTGAGGTTCCGGTCAGCACGGTGACCGAGCCGTCCGGGTGCACCTGCACGGTGGCGTCCTCGGCGAACGCGCCGGCCCCGGTGATCTCGACGAAGGCCGAGATGCCCAGCCCGAGCTGGACGACGTCGCCGCGCTCGCGGCGGGCCTTCTGCTCGGCCCGCAGGGCCTGGTAGCCACCGACCTCCAGGACCTTGTCGATGGCCTTGGCGTACTCGCCGCTGTCGTACATCGCGCCGCCCTTGGTGGTGAAGGGGAACGCGTCCGGCGACGGCACGTTGCGCTTGCGCACCTCGGCCGGGTCCATCCCGATCTCGGCGGCGAACAGGTCCATCGCCCGCTCGATCGCCGCGGTGGCCTCCGGGCGCCCGGCGCCGCGGTAGGCGCCGGTGGAGGTGGTCGTGGTGACCAGCACCCGGGCCCGGGACTCGACCTTGGGGATGTCGTAGACGCCCGGCGCCATCATCCGGGTGAACATCGGCAGCACCACGCCGAGCCGCGGGTAGGCGCCCGCATCGGCCAGCACGTCGAGCCGGTAGGCCTGCACCGTGCCGTCCCGGCTGCCGCCGATGGTGATGGTCTGCAACTGGGCGCGGCCCTGCACCATCCCGGTCATGTTCTCCGAGCGGCTCTCGGTCCACCGGACCGGCCGGCCGGCCCGCTTGGCCAGCCAGGCCACCAGGGCGAACTCCGGGTCGGCGCCGATCTTCGCGCCGAACCCGCCGCCCACGTCGGGGGTGATCACGTGCACCAGCGAGGCGTCCACGCCCAGCCAGCCGGCCACCTCGTCGCGGGTCTGCTGGGCGTTCTGGGTGGAGCACCACAGGGTGACCCGGCCGTCCTCGCCCCACACCGCGGACGCGGCCCGGGTCTCCAGCGGGGCCGCGGCCAGCCGCTGGTTGACGATCTCCTGGGTGACCACGACCTCGCAGCCGTCGAAGAAGTCCGGGTCGAAGTCCTTCTCGTGGTCGAACCCGTTGGAGGTGTTGGTGCCGGCGTCCTCGAACACCAGCACCTCGTCGGTGAGGGCGTGGCGCAGGTCGACCACCGCCGGCAGCGGGTCGTAATCGACCTCCACCAGCTCGGCGGCGTCCTCGCCCTGGTACGGGTGCTCGGTGAGCACGGCGGCCACCGGCTCCCCGACGAACCGCACCTTGCCGGTCGCCAGCCACGGCCGGGCCATGGCGTCCGGTACGGCCGGGAACAGCTTGGCCGGGGTCAGATCGATCTCGTCGGCGGTCACGACGTCCACGACGCCGGGGGCGTCGCGGGCCGCGCTCGCGTCCACGCCGGTGATCCGGGCGTGGGCCATTGGGGACCGGACGAACGTCAGGTGCAGGGCACCGGACAGTCTCTCGTCGGTGAGGTCGTCGGTGTATGTGGCGCCCCGGGTGAGGAAGGCCGGATCCTCGATGCGGACGACGCGCGTGCCCATGATGCTCATCAGGACCGGACCCTAGTTCGCCGAGCACCATCGCGCGATGTCGCGCTGGGGCGCGGCGGCCGGCAGTCCTACGGAGGCCACGGCCGGACGGCCCACAACGGCGAGACCGGGCCGTGCCCGGCGCCCAGATCGTACGCGTTGCGTACCGACTCGGTCACGAAGCGCTTCGCGAACGCGACCGCGTCGGGCACCTCGGCACCGCGGGCCAGCGCGGCGGCGATCGCCGAGGCCATCGTGTCGCCGCCGCCGTGGGTGTTGCCGGTGTCGAACCGCGGCCCGGGCAGCTCGACGAACTCGGAGCCGTCGTGGAGCAGGTCGACGCACTCGTCGGTGTCCTCGACCAGGTGCCCGCCCTTGACCAGCACCCAGCGCGGGCCGAGCGCGTGCAGCGCGACGGCCGCGGCGTACTGCGCCTCGCGGTCGTGCACGTCGATGCCGACCAGCAGGCGGACCTCGTCGAGGTTCGGGGTGACGATGGTGGACCGCGGGAACAGCAGGGTCCGGAAGGCGTCCAGGGCCGAGTCGGCCAGCAGCGGCTCGCCGTGCATGGACGCGGCGACCGGGTCGAGCACCAGCGGGACGGTGCCGCCGGCGCCGATCCCGACCCGGTCGCAGGCGGCCACGATCGCCTCGATGGTCGGGGTGCCGGCGAGCATGCCGGTCTTGACCGCGTCCAGGCCGATGTCGGTGGCCACCGTCTCGATCTGCGCGGCCACCGCCTCCGGCGGCAGCACGTGCACCCCGGACACGCCCAGCGAGTTCTGCACGGTCACCGCGGTGACCGCCACGCAGCCGTGCACCCCGCAGGCGGCCATGGCCCGCAGGTCGGCGGCCACCCCGGCACCGCCGCTGGAATCGGTGCCGGCGATCGTCATCACCCGGGGCGGGGTCGCACCCACGGTCGGTTCGCCCATGCCCGGGACGGTAGCCGGTGCCGCCGGGATGATCGGGCGGTGCGGCCGCGTTGGACGGTGGCATGCCTCTGCAAGGTGAGTACGAACTGAGCCCCACCGGTTGGGTGCGCGACCAGACCGAGAAGATCCTGGCCAACGGGACCACCGACGGGGTCACCGTGAAGGGCCGTCCGGTGGTCCTGTTGACCACCCGCGGCGTGAAGAGCGGCAAGCTGCGCAAGGTGCCGCTGATGCGGGTGGAGCACGAGGGCGTCTACGCCATCGTCGCGTCCCTCGGCGGCGCCCCCAAGCACCCGGTCTGGTACCACAACGTGATCGCCGACCCGCACGTCGAGCTGCAGGACGGCACCGTGACCCGGGACTACCGGGCCCGCGAGGTGCACGGCGAGGAGAAGGCGCAGTGGTGGGAGCGGGGCGTCGCGGCCTACCCCGACTACGCCGACTACCAGCGCAGGACCGACCGCCAGATCCCGGTCTTCGTCCTCGAACCCGTCTGACAGCTCGTGGGTGGACAACAGTGCTGGAGCCTGTTGTCCACCCACGACCGGGTCCGGGCTCGGACCGGGGGACGCGGCCGGCGGGCAGGGTCGTGGTGGACCGGCGGGGCGGGACGTCCGGGTCCACCCCGTCCAGGGCGCGGACGGCGGCGGCGCCGGTGTGGTCATTCGTCGCCGCCCCGCTCGGTGGTGACCGCGCGCAGCAGCGGGCGGCTGGCCGCCGACGAGGCGAGCACCAGCAGCAGCCCGGCAGCGAGCACCGAGCCGAGCAGCACCAGCGCGGACGGCTCCAGCGCCGCCGTCGCTGCGGCGAACGGAGCAGCGCAGACCAACCCGAGGGCCAGCGCGATGGCGCCGTTGACGAGCAGGGGTCGCACCGTCTCGGCGCGCCGGGCGGCGTCGAGCACGCGCAGCGGGGTGCCGGCCAGCCGCAGCCGGCGCAGCGTGGCGCGCTGGTCGAGCACCCGCGCGGCCGCGGTGGTCCCGGCCGACGTCGCGGCCAGCAGGAACGTGCCGGCCAGCACCACGACCGAACCCCGGACCAGGTCCTCGGCGAGCACCGCGCCCTCGACGTCGGCCTCCCGGTCGGTGAGCACCGCCCGGCCCGGCACGACCGGGGCCAGCGCGGTCCGCACGACGTCGCGGTCGAGGCCGGGCCCGGGCACCACGGCGACGTCCCGCCGGCCCGGCGTGACCTCGGCCGGGACGCCCACCTCGGCGAGCCGCGCGACGACCGTCGCGGACACCTCGGCCTGGGGCAGGTCGCGGACGGCCACCCACAGCGTGGTGTCGTCGTCGACGGTCTCGCCGGTCACCGCGGCGGTCAGCGGGGCCAGGAACCCGGCCACGAACACCGCCAGGGTGAGCCCGGCCAGCGGCCGGAACGCGCCCTTCGGATCGTCCAGCAGCCGGCGGCCGGCCAGCAGCGCCGCCGGGGAGCGCGCCGCGCGGACCATCCGGTTGCCGCACAGCCGCACGACCAGGGGCCCGATCAGCGAGACGGTCCCGAACAGCGCCAGCACCCCGACGCCGAACACCAGCCCGGTGACGTTCGGGCTGCTCCCCTGCAGGAACTGGTTGACCACCGCGAACACGCCCACGCCGGCCGCCAGGCCGAGTAACCGGATCAACCGGGCCGCCCCGGGACGGTCCCGGCGGGCCACCCCGAGCGGCCCGACCACGACCTGGCGGGTGCCCCCGACCGCGGCCACCGTGGACAGCACGGCCACCCCGGCGACGACCGCGACCAGCACCGCGGGCGCCGGGCGCAGGTCGGCGGCGAACCAGCCCGACCCGCCCAGCTCGATCGCGGCCAGCGCCGGGGACGCCAGCCAGTGCGCGCCGACCCCGACCGCGGCCGCCGCCGTGGCCACCGCCGTCACCTCGGTCACCGCGGCCACGGTGACCTGCCCGGTGGTCGCGCCGAGCAGTCGCAGCGTGGCCAGCCGCTGCACCCGGCGCGCCGCGGTCAGCCGGGCCGACGCGCCGAGCAGGCTGATCACCGGCACCACCAGCAGCGCGACCGCCACGAACGTCAGCTGGCGGTAGACCTCGATCACCGAGAACTCCTCGGCCGACCGGTCGAACCCGTCGACGGCCAGCGCGCCGGGCAGCGGTCCGTCCCGGCCGACGACGGCGACCAGCTCGCCCGGGTCGCGCAACCCGTCCAGGCCGATGACGCCGACCGGCGGCCCGTCGAACCGGTCGGCCAGCCGGTCGGCGGGCAGCGCGCCGAGCAGCTCGGCCAGCGCGGGCGAGACCCACAGCTCGCCCGGCGCCGGGAACCGGGGCAGCCCGGGCGGGGCCGGCGCGTCCGGCCGGACCGCGGCCACGTCCACCACCTGCAGGTCCCGGTCCAGCACCCGGTCGGGGGTGCGCCGCACCAGCGCCACCGCCCCGTCGGCCGCGGGTGGCTCCACCTGCTCGGCGACCCCCGGGCTCGCGGTCCGCCAGCCGGTGCGCGCCTCCCGGGCGTCCCACCCGTGCAGGGCGCCGAGCACCACCGCGAGCAGCAGCGTCCCCACCGCCACCCCGGCCCCCATCAGCCCCGCGGCCAACCACGCCCGCCGCCCACCCAGCCGCAGCAGTCGCAAGCTCAACCCGGCCGCCCCCACCACCGCCGCCGCCCCCCTCCCCCGCCGCCGCCGGCTGACCGGCCCGGGTTCAGGAAGGCCACCTTCCTGACCTCTGGGTTCAGGAAGGCCACCTTCCTGCCCTCCGGGGACCTGAAGGTGGCCTTCCTGAACCTCGGGGGGCGGCGGTGGGGCGGTCACGCGGCACCGCGGGGGGCCGGCCAGGTGGGGGTGGGGGGGTGCGGCGCGAGGACGGCGCCGGGGGGCGGCGGGTCGGTGCGCCCGTCGCGCAGCACCACGGTGCGGTGGCAGCGGGCGGCCACCTCGCCGTCGTGGGTGACGACCACCAGCGCCGCGCCGGAGTGCGCCACCAGCCCGGCCAGCAGGTCCATCACGTGCCGGCCGGTGACGGTGTCCAGGGCGCCGGTCGGCTCGTCGGCGAACACCACCTCGGGCCCGGTGACCAGCGCTCGGGCGATCGCCACCCGCTGCTCCTGGCCGCCGGAGAGCTGGCCGGGGCGGCGCTGCTCCAGCCCGGCCAGGCCCAGCGGGGCGAACCACTGCGCCGCCCGGGCGACCGCCGCCGCGCGGCGCGTCCCGCCCAGCATCAGCGGCAGCGCCACGTTCTCCACCGCGGGTAGTTCGGGCAGCAGCTGCCCGAACTGGAACACGAACCCGAACCGGGACCCGCGCAGGGTCGTCCGGGCGCCCTCGGGGAGGTCGTCGATCCGGTCGTCGCCCAGCCACACCTGACCCTCCTGCGGGCGCAGGATGCCGGCCAGGCAGTGCAGCAGCGTCGACTTGCCCGACCCGGACGGCCCGGTGACCGCGACCGCCTCCCCCCGGTGCACCGTGATGTCGGCGTCCTGCAGGACCGTGGTGGCGCCGAACCGGTGGGTGATGCCGATCCCGCGCAGCGCGACCGCCCGCTCCCGACGACCGTCCGGGTGGGCCGCGACGCCCGTTGTCGCCGTTTCCGTCATGGCCCGAACCCTGGCTGTGCGGCGGCCGCAGCCGCTTCGGTCGGAAGGCCGGCTGCGGGCCGGGGCGGTTCGTACTTACGGCTGAGGGTGGGACCGGACCGCGCCGAACTAGGCTGGCCGGGTGATCTCGGTGCTGCGCTGGCTGCGGCAGCACGCCGGGCTGCTCGCCGAGCTGGCCGCGCTCGGCTTCTGGCTCTTCATCGACGTCGGGGTCGGCCTGTTCGGCGAGTCGCCGCTGAGCATCGCGGCCGCGCTGGCGGCGACCGCGATCGTGCTGGCGCGCCGCCACCCCGCCGTCCGGCGGGAGGTGGCCGCCGCGGTGGCGATCGGCGTCTCGCTGGTGTTCACCGTGCACGCCGC
>DASQMQ010000352.1:0-2596 GCA_035645455.1 Pseudonocardia sp. | reverse complement strand
CAAGCGGGGAGCCGCGCTGCGCGGGGAGCCGCCGCCAGCGAGCGGAAGGTCGCGTTGGCCACGGAGTTCGTGCCGCCGCGCGCGGACCGGGGTTGCTGACCGCCCGCGAGCGCGAGGTGGCCGAGCGGGCCGCGGCCGGTCGGTCGGCACGGGAGATCGCGGCGGCACTGTTCATCGGGGAGCGGACCGTGGAGGGGCACCTCGCCCGGGCGTATGCCCCGCTCGGGGTGCGGTCGAAGGTCGAGCTGGCCCGCCGGGCCGGGGAGGTCGGGCTGGGGACGGGAACACGTACCGGAGCACGTACTGCTACGCCAGACGAACCACCTGCCGCTCCGTAACTTCTCCTGGCATGAGCGCGCCGCCGTCGCGGCCGCCTCAGCACCCAGGAGAGGGGACCCCATGCCGGACGCATTCCCGGTCGCGTTCAACGCCCACGACAGGTTCCTGGTCACGGCCGGCGGCCGGATCGTGGTGATCACGCAGGACGGCTCCGTCTTCGGCCACGACGTCAACGGGACGACCGTGGGCCCCGCCTTCGCCTTCGACGGCTCCAAGGTCGCCTTCAACGGCCCCGCCGACCGGTTCGTCGTCGCCAGCGGCAACCGGCTGGTGGTCATCACCCAGGACGGCTCGGTGTTCGGCCACGACGTCTCCGGCACCACGATCGGCTCGCCCTTCCCCTTCCGGGGGTCCAAGGTGGCGTTCAACGGCCCCGCCGACCGGTTCGTCGCGGCGATGGCCGACCTGCTGCTGGTCACCACCTACACGGGCGGCGCGTTCGCGCACCGCGTCGTCGGCGACGAGGTCCTGCCCGCGCAGCCGATGAACACCGTGCCCCCCTTCCCGCGGACCCTGCAGTTCCGCCTCCGGTTCTTCCGAGAGCACGCCTCCACCGATGGGGCGACCGGAGGGGCGAACGACGAGGTCTTCATCGGGGCCGTGGCCGCTGACTCAGCCGCCGTCACGGTGGGGCCGGACGGGAAGCCGCAGGTCGGCCTCGTCAACGCGCCGCACGTCGGCGACGCCTCGGCCAACCCGGTGCGCAACGCCTGGCGCCAGAACCCGCACGTCCTCGCCTCGTTCGACCTGCACCGCCCCGGGGACTGGCCGCGCAGCTACACGGTCACGCTGCTCCTCGTCGAGGAGGACAGCGCTGACCTCGCGTCGGCGTTCACCAAGCTCTACGAGATGGTCGGCGCGGAGGTGCGCCAGGCCATCGTCAAAGCGGCCACCAGCAGTGGCGCGGCGCTGGCCGGCGCCGTGCTGGGCTCGGCCGTCCCCGGGATCGGCACCGTGGTCGGCCCCGCGGTCGGCGGCCTCGCCGGGTCGGCGTTTGACGCGCTCGTCGGCGCCGTGCGGGAAGGGTTGGCCAACGACGTGTTCACCCCGATCCCGCTCGTGCTCACCATCGACAACCCGTTCGCCGCCGGCGCGCACCCGGCGGTCGGTCGCGAGCAGACCCTGACGGTGGCCGAGAGGGGCGCGAAGTACGAGATCCTCCACGACTGGCACATCGTGCCCTGATCGCCGCGGTGGCCGTGGTGGTCACCCGAGGCGCACGGGTTGCACGACCAGGTCGCGGCCCGGGTGGCGAGGACCACGCCGTCCGACCGGGGCGTTGACGGGTTCCACCGATACTGCCCGGACCCGGCATCCGGTGGACTGCTCGCAGGAAGTCCGATCGACGACGGTGGTGGGTGGAGACGATGACGGAGACGACGACCGGCGTGCGGCACGTGATCTCGGCGGACGGGACGCCGCTGGCCCTCGAGCGCGTGACCGACGGTCCGCGCCCGATGGTGACGCTGGCCGGTGGTCCGACCGGCCGCGCGGGCTGGGCCCGGGTCGCGGCGGGCCTGCAGGGGCGGTTCGCGGTGTGGCTGGCCGACCGGCGGGGGAAGGGCGACTCCGGTGACACCGAGCCGTGGTCGCCCGAGCGTGAGTACGACGACATCGACGCCCTGTGCGCGTTCCTCGGCCCGGACGTCGTCGTCGCGGCGCACTCGTCGGCCGCGTTGTTCGCGCTGGGCGCGGCCGCGCGCGGCCTGGCGGCGTCGTCGCTGGTGCTGTATGAACCGCCGTGGCCGCTCCCGGGCCGGCCCGACGACACCCCCACCCTCGACGCGATGGACGCACTGGCGGCCGCGGGCGACCTGGAGGGCTCGTTCACCCTGGGACTGACCGAGCTGGCGAAGCTGCCGCCGCAGGCGGTCGAGGGGTACCGGCGCGCGCCGGAGTGGGCCGAGCAGGTGGCCAACGCCGCCAGCTGGCCGCGCGAGGGGCACGCGATCATGGCGATGGACCCGGGCACCGCGGCTCTGAGCGGCGTCGACATCCCGACGGTGATGCTGCTGGGCGAGACGAGCCAGGACTTCCTGCGGGCCTCCACCTTCGCCGTGGCCGAGGCGCTGGGTGACGCGCGAGTCGTCGAGCTCCCCGGACAGGCGCATGCCGGTCTGCGGACCGCGCCGGATCTGGTGGCTCAGACGATCCTGCGGGCGTTCGGCTGAGCCCGGACCCACCGGGTGAATCAGCTGTCGAGAGCGGGTCGTGCCACGAAGGTCTTTGCACTGGGAGGGGGCTTGCTGAAGGTCCT